>CAZEIB010000111.1:0-5302 GCA_964511785.1 uncultured Oscillospiraceae bacterium | reverse complement strand
TTGGTTAAGGTAATGGTGTAGGTAATACCCTCTCCACCCCGTACTTGAGTGGTAGGAGTTGTTTTAGTAATCGTTAATACAGGTGCCACTACGGGTACGATTACTTCTGCTTCTATCTGGCTTGTGGGAGGTACATTGTTTTCTTTGGTTACTGCTACCTTGTTCACCACAGACTCTTTATCTTTTACGCTGTCTGCTACTTTAACTTCAACAGTTAAGGTGGCGATTCCGTTGGTTGCCAGTGTATCCACTTTCCATAAATGGTTAGCCTTATCGTAGGTTCCTGTTGCTGTTTCAGCTTTTACAAAGGTGGTGTTTTTAGGTAAGGTTTCCTTTATTTCTACCCCTGTAGCTTCACCAGTCCCCCCATTGGTTAAGGTAATGGTGTAGGTAATACCCTCTCCACCCCGTACTTGGGTGGTAGAAGCTATTTTATTAATTGTTAATACAGGTGCCACTACGGGTACGGTTACTTTTGCTTCTATAGGGCTGATGGGAGGTACGTTGTTTTCTTTGGTTACCTTTACCTTGTTCACCACAGACTCTTTATCTTTTACGCTGTCTGCTACTTTAACTTCAACAGTTAAGGTGGCGGTTCCGTTGGTCGCCAGTGTATCCACTTTCCATAAATGGTTAGCCTTATCGTAGGTCCCTGTTGCCGTTTCAGCTTTTACAAAGGTGGTGTTTTTAGGTAAGCTTTCCTCTATCTCTATCCCTGTAGCTTCACCAGTACCCTTATTGGTTAAGGTAATGGTGTAGGTAATACCCTCTCCACCCCGTACTTGAGTGGTAGAAGTTGTTTTGGTAATTGTTAGGTCAGGATTTTTTATTTCCGTTTCGGCTGTTGATGTAATGGGTTTTTCAGGTTCAAGGTCATTGGCTTTTACAATAGCAACAGTATTTTTTACAACACCATCTCCACCAATGACTTTTACATTTACAGACAACGTTATTTTTCCCTTTTGAATCTGGCTTTCATTTAGCAACCAGGTAATTTTTCTTGTTCCATTGTCATAATTTCCATTAGAACTGGCACTCACAAATTCTAATCCCTCTCCAAGAGTATCTACAACCTCTAGGCTAACTAGATTTGCACCTTGAATAATAGGAATTGTAATTGTATAGGTTAAGGCATCTCCTGTTCTAGCCAGTGCTTTATCTACTGTTTTTGAAATCTCTTTAACAGGGTATAAATCATAATAAAGCCTTAAGGTAAGCACATTATCACCCCGTGTAAGGGCCGGCGCTATTACTGTACCTTCTTGATTAGATTTTTCCCTATTGTAAACATATCCCGAATAGGTTTTAACCGTTGCTGCAACCTTGCTACCAATAGCTGCATAGCCTATCACTGTGTCAGTATCTTGTTTGGTATAGGTACCTTCCTCGTTTTGCAAGTAATATTCTACAATGTATTGTGCATTCCATTGCGCATACAAAGTGACATCTGTGGTCATTTTTAATGACCCACCCGGTTGGTAAGTGGTACCACTTCCATCTTTTGCTGTGTTCCAACTTACAAATTGATAATAAGGGTTGGTAAACCCATTGCTCTTAATAGTAGCACTTTTATCTTTAGGGTACCAAGTTTCATCAAGGGTTTCTCCTTCATATTTAGGCAAATTGGCTTCATAGGTAATTTGAAAGTCAACCTTCACCGGTTGAGCAATCATGGTCATATCTGAAACAATCTTTAAATGCCGCCAATTATCCTGACTTTTAGTAATTCCACTCTCCTCATGTAGCCAATTTCCATTATAATAAACCCAATTGTAATGTTCATCCGCAACTACATTGGCCGAATAATTTAAGTAGAGTAAATCTGATTCATGCCAAAATCTTCTTTGTGAAAAAGTTTTTCCATTTTCGTCTTTTTGTATAAAGCTACCATTTACCAGAACAAATCCAGAAGAAGTCCCTCCTGACATACTCCCCATTGTAATTTCCCCATTTTCCGCTTTAAAGGTAAGTGTATGAGGTGTTTGTAAAGGAAAATCAATATACGTAATTAAATTTTCTTCTGTGTTTTTCGAAAAATCATATTGCACAAACCCTTGTTTTGAATTGTTATACGAATTGGGATTGTTTGTAACTAGCCCATCAACTGCACCACTTAATATCGCTTTACTGGCAAATCTCCCTGAATTCACATCCCCTAAAACAGTTGTAGGGAAGGGGTTTATTGCCCAAATACGATAAGGGCTTTGATTGGGTATATCAAACATATAATAATTGTTCTCTTCATCAAAAACCGGTACGAAGTTTAAAGAAGTGGTGCCTCCCCCAATAGTAACGAAGAAGGTATCAGGATCTTCAACGAAAATTTCTCCTTCATCCCATTGACTATTGTAATTTACATCATAGTAAGCCCTAACCCCCACTTGAATATCAGGAATAACTTCAATGTTTCCTGTTGCTGTTGCCGTATCTGCTTTTAGGGCTTGGCTGGTTTGGCTTAAAACGTTGCTTACTGTTGCTTCATAAGTTGTATTGCCAATTTTTAAAGCGGTAATTATGTTATTAAATACTGCCACAAGAAAAAATATAATTTTTTGCTTTAAGGGTGGGTTTAAGAACAAATAAAACATCGTACTGGTTTAAATGCTCTTCCACCAAATCTTTCACATCTATTGTTAAAGAGCTGGCTTCACCTGGTTCTACGCGAGGAAAATTAGAACTGTAAAAATCTGAAACTCCCGGTGCATTTTGAAGGGAAAAGAGATAGCGGTCCTTTTGGGGTATGGCTTCTATTCGTGTAACGTCTGTATTTACAGTATAGGTATGGGTTGCTCCTGTTGAAAGGGTTGCTAGCTCTTGCTCCTCGTTGTTTTCATCTAGGTAATATACTGTTGTTTTTACACTGTCATTAAGTCCCGAATATCTAGAGCCGGTTTCATACCTATCAATGCCTATATTTGTTGTTAGCCGATAGCTTTGAAACACATACTCTGCCGGTGTAGAGTAGGCATATAACTGGTCTTGTAAGGTTAATCCCGGGGCTGCATACCTGCGTTTTCCCCCCAAAAAAGAAGAAATATCTTCTGTTAAAGCCCCGCGTTTTATATAGTCGGTTTCCAAAGGTAAAACCATACTATACTTATCTTCTTTTAAAAAGTTTTTAAAATGTATTTTAATAAAAACTACTTTTTGTAACGCTTCCATGGTAGAAGTCTTATCAATAGAAAGTTCGTTATTATCTTTATCAAGGTAAGTAATTGTTAAATCTTCAGGCGTTCCCGAAAAAGTAATGGGGCCTGTTAAAAAAAGGTTAAAAGCATTGCTAAATTCTTTTTCTTCATCGTTTACCATACCGGTAGTCGTTTCACCTTTTCTTGGCAATTGGAATATGGCTTCATATTCATCTAAATCACTGTTGGTTGCGTTTTCAATCCAAGACCGTGCTTGAAGGTTTTTCTTTTGATGGTCTTTAAACAAGCCTTTATCTTCATACAATACATCTTCAACAACGGGTTTAATAACCAGCTTATCTATAGCTGCCATTTGAACGGTTAATTTGGTATTAAGTGTGGTAAAAGCCATTTGGTATTCTACAGCGCCATAAGGGTCCTCCTCTGTTGGGGCAGTGTTACTTATACCCCAACCACTTGGAAACTTGCGTTGACTAATATTAAATTTATAATAAGGCAACTTATTGTAATAGGCATCTTCGCCTTCTGAAGGGGTCATATGGGTTTTTGCAAAACCGTCAAAAGCAACTCCCCCCTGTACAATGGGTTGTTGTAGCCCTGTAGGTGCATCGGGTTGCACATAAATACTTATTTTTGAGCTATCTGGTAGAAGATAAGAAGTGCTAGAAACTTCATAAGGGCTTTTTTCATACACATATAGTAAGTTTTTGCTGCTGGGTATGGCTCGTTTTTCCAGTAAGCGGTATCCCTCATAATTCGTTATTGCAAAGCCTTGTGCCACCTCTAAATAAAGGCGTACATCCTTAATTAAAGCTTGCCACGTTGTACTATTAACACTCCCTTCCGGTAAATAGGTATAAACATAAGGGCTCATACTTATAACATTATAAAAATTAAATTGAGCAACACTGTTTTGGTTGTAAGTGCGTGTATCGTTATTCCAACTATTGGTTGAATCACCAGTAGAGTTTCGAATGGTTGATAGATATTCCGTTTGATAGGTAATCTTTCCGGTAGAAGTATTGTTGGTCAGTTCTCCTGTACCATTAATGTATTTTGCCAGTGTAGAGGTTGTTAACGTAGCAACCAGCTGATGTGCATCGTCCTTTTGAACCGGAGTATCGTTAGGCCGCCCCTCATAATAGTAATAACGGTAACCATTAAAATAAGGAGTTATCGTATACTGGGAGCTTTTTAGGTTCTCCCATACTTCTCCGGAAGCTCCCGTTGTTTTTTTGGCCTTTCCATCTGTAGTGGTTTTCATTTTGTCGCCCTTTAAGGTTCCTAGGCGAATAACAACATCTCCTGTAATGTATTCTCCTATGTCAATATCAAAAGTCAGGATACTACTTTCCAGCTTTTCCGTTTTCCCTTGCGGATGCTTATTGGTGGGGTAGGTTACCTCCACACCATCAAAAACTGTACCATCGTAAAAACCTCTATCGTTAACGGTTAAACCGGCCAGTTTACTTAAGGCTTTTTTATCTTCATCAGTTGTAGCTGAAATGGTAATGGTTACATCCTCATAATTTTTCATTTGTCCGTCAATTTTCATCATGGCTATTGTCCATGGATTAAGGTAGCCGTTCTGGCTAATACTTCCTTGATGCTTCCTATTTAGAGTGTCTAAGTGAGTTACATATTTTCCGTTTACCGTAGTAGAACTACTTGAGCCGTACCATGTACCAAATAGCAAAGCGTCCGGTTCAGTAATTAAAAGGAAATTTGTTTCTTGATTACAAGTAAAGGGTTCTGTTTTTGAATCTCTAGGATTTGCGGGGAAATGATTGTCGCCACTGTCTTCCCGGCCTTGCCAAAGTGCTGTTCTTCCCCCCTCTTTTGTTGTTAAGGCAGAAGAAATAATTACCGGGTATTCTTCCGGTAGGGGATCACCATTTTGATCTTCTTTACTATTGTTAGCAGCAATTTGAAAGTTTATTTTAGTAGCGGAATAAATTACCTCATAGTGAAATTCCACTTTAACTATATGCTTATTAGCTTCTTCCGGCGGGAAAGTAATACTTTTATCCTGGGAAGACAAAGCTATGGTTTTTCCAACTGTATCCCCTTGGGTATAATAGGTTACCCCCGTAGGCAATACATTGTTATGGGCTTTTTTTTCGTTTTCTCCATTGGTATAGGTAATGGTTGTG
>CAZEIB010000110.1:7253-7496 GCA_964511785.1 uncultured Oscillospiraceae bacterium | reverse complement strand
GCCGTACATTTGCTATTATTTCCCACCCCGATGCCGGAAAAACCACTTTAACAGAAAAATTACTGTTATATGGTGGAGCTATTCGTCAAGCAGGTAGTGTTAAAGCCCGTAAAGCGGAACGGCACGCTACTTCCGATTGGATGGAAATTGAAAAGCAAAGGGGGATTTCTGTTACCTCCAGTGCAATGCAGTTTGAATTTAACGGATACCATATTAACATTTTAGATACCCCCGGTCACCAAG
>CAZEIB010000110.1:6003-7243 GCA_964511785.1 uncultured Oscillospiraceae bacterium | reverse complement strand
ATTTTAGCGAAGATACTTATCGTGTATTGGTTGCTGCCGATGCTGCAGTAATGCTAATTGATGCCGCCAAAGGGGTAGAAGAACAAACTGTTAAACTGTTTAAAGTATGTCGTATGCGTAATATTCCCATTTTTACCTTTATTAATAAAATGGATCGAGCTAGCAAAGACCCCTTTGAACTCATGGAAGAATTAGAACAAGTCCTTGGTATTCGCTCTACCCCTGTTAACTGGCCCATTGGGGTTGATGGAGATTTTCAAGGAGTTTACCACAGAGATAATAAAATGATTGAACTCTACCATGGGGGTAATCATGGTAAAAGTAGGGTAGAAGTGCAGAAGATTTCCATAGAAGATGAAGCTCTACCTTCTATTCTTCCTTCTCACTATATTAACCGTTTAAAGGAAGAAATTGAACTGCTGGATGTAGCCGGTGATTCCTTTGATATAAAAGCTGTAGACGTAGGACAGTTAACCCCTTTATTCTTCGGCTCCGCTGTAACTAATTTTGGTGTTGAACCTTTTTTAGAGCGCTTTTTACAGTTTACCAAGCCTCCTTTAGGTAGAGAAAGTGATCAGGGTTTTATTTCTCCCCATCAAGATTTTTTTTCCGGCTTTATTTTTAAAATACAGGCCAATATGAACCCTGCTCATCGAGATCGTTTGGCTTTTATGCGGGTAGTCAGCGGGGTTTTTGAAAAAGGAATGACTGTTTGGCACAGCGATACAGATAAAAACGTTACCTTAAAACAGCCTCAACAATTTATGGCTGATGAAAGAGAAAGTGTGGACGTTGCCTACCCAGGAGATATTATCGGTCTTTTTGACCCAGGAATATTTCATTTAGGAGATACTCTTTCCAGTGGAACAAAACTTCATTATGAAAGTATTCCCTTATTTGCTCCCGAACACTTTGCCCGTGTTCGTCCGGAAGACAGTATGAAACGCAAACAATTTGTAAAAGGGATTTCTCAGCTTAGTGAGGAAGGGGCCATTCAAACCTTCATCCGCACCGAAACAGGTAGAGAAGATTTTTTAGTAGGGGTTGTAGGGGTATTGCAATTTGAAGTATTGGAGCACCGCTTACAAGGAGAATATGGGGCTAAAATTATTATTGAACCTCTCCCCTATCGTTTTGTGCGTTGGGTTCGCTCTTCCCCTATTCCTGTAGAAGAATTAAAACTCACTTCCTCCAGTGCAAGAGCCCAAGACTCTGCCGGAAGAAAGGTTCTCCTTTTTGA
>CAZEIB010000110.1:0-5993 GCA_964511785.1 uncultured Oscillospiraceae bacterium | reverse complement strand
GAATGGAGTATTCGCCTTGCAGGAGAAAACAACGAAGGATTACAACTTGCCGATACTGCTAAACGTATTAACGCTGATATATTTGAGTAAGCTTATAGCAAACTCACTTGAAAGGATTTTTTGATGATTCGAAACGATATTCGTAATATTGCCATTATTGCCCACGTTGACCATGGTAAAACCACCTTGGTAGACCAAATGTTAAAACAGGGGGGCGTATATAGACCTAACCAACAAGTAGCCGATCGGGTTATGGATAGTAACGATTTGGAAAAAGAACGAGGTATTACCATTTTAAGTAAAAATACTGCCGTTCATTATAAAGATACCCGTATTAACATTGTAGATACCCCCGGCCATGCCGACTTTGGCGGCGAGGTAGAACGGGTTTTAAAAATGGTTGACGGGGTAGTTCTTTTAGTAGATAGCTTTGAAGGACCTATGCCTCAAACCCGTTTTGTTCTAAAAAAGGCACTGGATTTACAACTAAAAGTATTATTGGTAATTAACAAAATGGATCGCCCCGATGCCCGCAACGAAGAAGTAGTTGGGGAATTGTTAGATTTGCTCATTGATTTAGACGCCGATGAAAGCACTTTAGAAAACCCTATGTTGTATGTTTCCGGCCGTCAAGGTACTGCTACTTTAGACCCCAACATACCAGGCATTGATTTAAGCCCCCTATTTGATGCTATTGTAAATTATATTCCTGCACCTCAGGGAGAAATGGAAGGGCCTGCCCAAGTATTAATTTCTACCATTTACAATTTCAACCTGCATTACTTGACTACAATGATTACGTTGGTCGTATTGGTATTGGCCGTATCACCCGTGGTACTTTAACAGAAGGAATGACCGTTTGTTATGCCAATAAAGAAACAGGCTTTGTCAGCCATAAC
Organism: uncultured Oscillospiraceae bacterium; assembly: GCA_964511785.1. Classification (GTDB taxonomy): domain Bacteria; phylum Bacillota; class Clostridia; order Christensenellales; family Aristaeellaceae; genus CAYFQH01. The sequence continues at coordinate 5,094 of CAZEIB010000110.1, read as the reverse complement.
TTTCGTTTAAGTGGTCTGTTCAGTTATGACGGCCTTCAACGAGTACCCACAAGTGCCGTTAGTTTTGGAGATATTGTTGCCCTTAGCGGTATTGAAAACCTGTCTATTGGAGATACGGTTTGTGACCCTGCTTTAGTTGAACCTCTACCTTTTGTAAAAATTAGCGAACCTACCGTTACAATGACTTTTTCTGTTAACGATAGCCCCTTTGCAGGCCGTGAAGGCACTTATGTTACCAGTCGCCATTTACGAGCTCGCCTTGAAAAAGAACTGCAAACCGATGTTTCCCTTCGGGTAAACGAAACGGATAGCCCCGATAAATTCGAAGTATGGGGACGGGGAGAATTACATCTATCTGTATTAATTGAAAACATGCGCCGCCAAGGTTTTGAGTTTCAAGTAAGTAAGCCACAAGTTTTATATAAAGAAATAGATGGGGTTAAATGTGAACCCATGGAACGAATGGTGGTGGACGTTCCTCAAGCTTATGCTGGCGCTGTTATTGAAAAAATTGGTCGTCGCAGAGGAATTATGGAAAGTATGCTAGGTACCGATCGAGTACGGCTAGAGTTTTTAGTCCCCTCAAGAGGACTTTTCGGCTATCGTTCAGAGTTTATGACCGATACCCATGGAGAAGGAATTATGTCCGCTGTATTTGAAGAATATCAGCCTGTAAAGGGAGATATCCCTCACCGTAGCCTTGGGTCTATGGTTTGCTTTGAAACAGGTGAAGCCACTGCCTACGGCCTATTTGGTGCCCAAGAGCGTGGAACCTTATTTATTGGCCCCGGTACTCAAGTATATGCCGGAATGATTTGCGGGCAAAACTCTCATCCAATGGATTTAAATGTAAACGTAACCCGTAAAAAGAACATGACCAATATTCGTAACTCTGCTGCTGCAGAAGACAGTTTGAAACTGGTTTCCATTCATCCTCTTACTCTAGAAGAATGTTTAGAATTTATTGACGATGATGAACTGGTAGAAGTAACTCCAGAAAACCTCCGTATGCGTAAACAAATATTAGACCATAGCCTACGTTCAAAGTCTGGAAACAGAAAATAATAAATTTAAAAGCCCCTGAAGTTCAGGGGCTTTTAAATATTCATATTTTTATAGAATTTTTACTTCTTTCCCCATTTTTCTTTGCCCTTCTTTTTTTCTTGAAGAAAAGTAAAGTTATGGTATAATGGGAGAAACTTTTTCACTCTCTTTTGTTAAGTAACTTTCCAAGGAAACTAGATAGGAGTAAAGCAAGGAGGACCTACTATGGTGTTTAAACAATATTCTCATCTTCCCTCTTTTTACCAGGATGTCTACCCTCTTTTAATGCTTCATGAAACCCAAAACCTTATTCCCCTTGGAAATTTAATTATTGGCTATGAAGGAAAAGATCAAACAGGCTGGAGAAACCCCGCCCATTGGTTTATGGCAACTGTAAAAAGCGGTACTACCATCCACCTAGTTGCCCTTATGACCCCGCCCCATAACCTTACTCTTTATGCTACTGGCAACCATATTCATCCTCAAGCCGTTCATTGCTTAATACAGGGGCTTACAAGTACAAGTATCCCTGGCATTCTTGCAGAAAAAACCTTAGCAGAATATTTTTCTAAGGCCTATACTTCTTTTACAGGAAAAAATGCCACTATAGCCATGAAACAGCGAATTTATGAACTTACCCACGTGTCCCCCACTATTGAAACAATGGGTAAGGTACGGTTGTTAGAAGAAAAAGATCTGTCTTTTTTCCCTTATTGGCTCGAGGCTTTTCATACAGCAAGTACCTACGGTACTACTATCATGCCTATTCCTCAAGAAAAAGAACCTTATCTTTATCACGTAGCAACAAAAAAAATGTATATTTTAGAAGATAAAGGGGTTCCTGTTTCTATGGCCGGCTACACAAGAGAAATGGAAAATGCCACTAGTGTATCCAAAGTATATACCCCACCCTATTACCGGCAAAAAGGTTATGCCACTTCCCTCGTGGCTCAAATTAGTCAACTAGCCTTAGAAAAAAGATTTGTCAAGTGTGTTTTATACACAGATTTAGCCAACCCCACTTCTAACAGTATTTATCAAAAAATTGGTTACCAACCTGTTTGCGATTCCCTTCAAATACACTTTCAATAGCCTTGAAAAAAGTACTTTGAAAAAAAGGTTAGGGCGTAGTTATACTACAACCCTAACCTTTAAAATATGGCAAATATTACTAATAGTATAATACCGATAACCAGTAAAAGAGCCGGCCCAATCACCAGAAAAGCCGCAATAATCATAGCTTTTACATCGCCCTTTTCCAAGTTCATTTTTTCCACTTTTTCTTGAGCCTCTTTTTTGCTCATAGGCTTTTTGAAAAAATATTTAAGCTTTTTTCCCATGGGTTTCATTCCTTAAATGGCAGGCTACAAAATGTTCCGGTCCTACTTCAATGTATTCAGGGGTTACTTGTTTACAAATATCCATACAGTATTTACAACGTGTATGAAATTTACAGCCTTTAGGAGGATTTACCGGGCTTGGGATATCCCCTTCAATGGGTACAATGTTTTTAGGAGCATCTACATCTGTTGTAGGAATAGCGGCAAGCAACGCTTCTGTATAAGGGTGAAGAGGGTTTTTAAACAATTCTTCGCTGGAAGCCATCTCCACAATGTTTCCTAAATACATTACCCCAATTCTATCAGATACATATTTAATCACACTTAGATCATGAGAAATAAATAAGTAGGTTAAATTGTCTTCTTCTTTTAAGTCCATTAATAAGTTTAACACCTGTGATTGAATGGAAACATCTAAAGCACTTACTGCTTCATCACAAACTACAAACTTTGGGGTTAAAGCCAAAGAACGGGCAATACCAATCCGCTGTCTTTGCCCCCCTGAAAACTGGTGAGGATAACGGTGAAGCATATAGGGCGCCAAACCACATTTTTCCATCACTTCTACAATATAATTTTGCATTTTCTCAGAGTTTCTGGCATAAAAGTGATGCGCCAACAACCCTTCTCCAATTATTTGCCCTACAGACATACGTGGGTTTAAAGAAGAATAAGGGTCTTGGAAAATCAGTTGTAAGTCTTTACGCAACAAGCGCATTTCTTCACTGTTCAGCCGCGCCAAGTCAATACCGTTATCTAATAATCTTTCATTTTCCACAAACTCCGGTTGATTTTGGTACTCTTTTTTCAGTTGATCAATGGCCTCTTGAGCTTTATTACGTTTAGCATACAAACTTTGAGATTCTTTTTTTAAAATTTCAATTTTTTCTTTTAACCCGTTAATTTGGTTTTTAGCTTTATTTCTTTTTCCTTGGGGTAGGGTTTCATCTACACTATCTAATATAGCCGCTTCTAAAAGAAGTTGATTTTCATGAATTTTTCTTTCCTGTTTATAACAGCCCACAGCTGCTTCATATTCTTCCAAAAAAACTTTAGAAACCTTCTCTAAGTCATCACTTATAATAAGGCCGCCAATAATTTTTACAATATTGCTATAAGCATCATCGGCCTTTTTATTTGCTGCGCTTCGCTTATCTTCTACAGCCCATTTTTCCTTTTCATCGGTTAAAGCCGCATATTCTTTATTCAGTTTTTCTCGTTCTTTGTCTAAGGCTTTAGCCTCTTCTACATGTTTGCCCAAGTTTTTCAGTGTGTTTTTTACATAGGCAGGAGCCAGTTCTCCTCTTTCTTGTCCATAGTACATGGTACGCCCATCGGTTTGGTGAATTAATTGTAAAAGCACCCTACCTAAGGTAGATTTACCACAACCGGATTCTCCTACTAAGCCAAAAGTTTCTCCCTCGTAAATATTCAAATCAATGCCATCATTGGCTTTTACATAAAGGGTTTCCTTTTGGAAAAGTTTGGTTTTTTTAAGAGGAAAATATTTTTTAACGTTGCTTAAAGACAACAGTACTTTACGATCTTTCTTTTCAACATTGGTCATGCCTGTCTGTCCTCCTTGCTGGGATAAAAGCAGCGGATACTGTGGTCATCCCCAACGTTTACCGCCGGTGGTTCTTCTTCGTGGCATTTTTCTGTTGCATACTTACATCTTGGGGCAAATTTACAACCTTTTGGTAGTGCCAACGGATGGGGAACGGCACCAGGGATAGCATCTAAACGTTTCCCTTTTTCCGTATCCAACCTTGGAATAGAAACCATTAACCCTTCCGTATAAGGATGAGAAAATTTCCCCATTTCAAAAATGGTTTTTGCAGGGGCTTTTTCTACCACTTGTCCGCAGTACATTACTACTACATCATCCGCCATTTGGTTAATCACTCCAAGGTCATGGGTAATAAATAAAATAGAAGAACCTACTTCATCTTTTAAGTCGTTCATTAGTTTTAGTATTTGTGCCTGTATGGTTACATCTAATGCTGTAGTGGGTTCATCTGCAATCAACACTCTTGGTCTACAAGCCAGGGCCATGGCAATCATTACCCTTTGTCGCATTCCCCCTGATAATTCATGGGGATACTGTTTGGCTACTTTGTCGGGGTTTGGAATTTTTACCTGATCCAGCATATCTACCGCTTTTTCATAGGCTTGTTTTTTGTTTAGGCCTTGGTGAATCATAAAGGGTTCGGCAATTTGTCGTTGTACTGTAAACACAGGGTTTAACGAGGTCATCGGCTCTTGGAAAATAACAGAAATTTCATTTCCTCTTATTTCATACATTTTTTCTGTGGAGTAATTTAACAGGTTTTCCCCGTCAAATATAATCTCTCCTGAATCTACATAACCATTTCCATCTAGCAATCGTAAAATAGACATAGCAGATACGCTTTTCCCCGATCCGCTTTCTCCAACAATTCCTAAGGTTCTTCCAGCTTCAACGCCATAGGAAACCCCATTAACTGCCTTTACAGTTCCTTTTTTCGTTCTAAAAAAAGTATGTAGATCTTTTACTTCTAGCAGCGCCATGGTACGCCTCCTATCTTTCGTGGGACTTAGGATCAATTGCATCTCCCAAACCGTCCCCTAATAAGTTAATAGATACTGTTGATAAACTCAGAGCAATAGCAGGGAATGCCCAGCGCCACCATTTATTTGCAATAACATCAGCATTTTGTTTGATAGCATC
>CAZEIB010000109.1:0-7554 GCA_964511785.1 uncultured Oscillospiraceae bacterium | reverse complement strand
AAGCATTGAAATAATTTGTTTAAAAGAAGAGGGCGGCGGTTTAACCGCCGCCCTTTTACTTAAAAGGGGTGATTGTGTGAATAAGCAAAAGGGCAGAGGTCGATTTATTTTCTTTTGTTTAGCACCTGCAGTAATTTTATTTTTTATTTTTATGATTTATCCTACAATTAACGTATTTAGGATGTCTTTATACAAATGGGGAGGCTATAATCCCAACAAAGAGTTTGTAGGATTAGAAAATTTTAAAATTCTTTTAGGAGATAAAAACTTCCTTCGTTCTTTTCAAAACACAGTACTGCTTATTGTATTGGTTACGGTAGTCACTATGGGGCTGGCGATGGTTTTTGCCGCTATTTTAACTAGAGAGAAAATAAAAGGGCAAAACTTTTTTAGAATTGTTTTTTATATTCCCAATATTTTATCTATTGTTATCATTGCCAATATCTTCTCCTCTGCTCTTTACGATCCCACTAGAGGGCTTTTAAATTCCCTTCTGGCCATGATTAAACCGGGTGCAGAACCGATTTATTGGTTAGGGAGTCAAAAAATAGTAATATACTCAATTTTACTTGCTATGATTTGGCAGGCAATAGGCTATTATATGGTAATGTATATGGCCAGTATGTCTTCTGTACCCGAAAGCATTTATGAATCGGCCAACCTAGAAGGAGCCAGCCGAACAAAACAGTTTTTCGGCATTACCATTCCATTAATATGGACAAATATTCGAACCACCTTAACTTTTTTCATTATCAGTTCCATCAATATGGCCTTTTTGTTGGTGAAAGCCATGACTGGTGGAGGCCCTGATGGAGCTTCAGAGGTGTTTTTAAGCTATATGTACAAGCAGGCTTATACCAACTCCAGTTATGGATACGGCATGGCCATAGGGGTTGTAGTATTTATCTTTTCCTTTGCTCTGTCGGCTATTGTAAACTTTATTACTAAACGGGAACTAATAGAGTTTTAGGAGGATGATTATGAAAAATAAAGACAAAGCCTCTATTACGATAAAAGAAATATTGGTAAAAGGGTTAATCTATTTATCGCTGATTACCTTGGCTGTGTGTATCATTGTGCCTGTAGGCTGGGTATTTATGGCCAGTATAAAAGAAAACTCTGAGTTTTATGGAAATCCTTGGGCATTACCAAAAGGCTTTCACTTTCAAAACTTTGTAAATGCATGGGAAAAAGCGAAAATGGGAGAGTTTTTTCTAAATTCTATGTTTGTTACAGGCTTAGCATTAATAATGTTGTTAGTTGTTGCTCTACCGGCAGCTTATGTACTGTCTCGTTATCGTTTCCGGTTTAGAGGTCTGTTTAATACTTTATTTATGGCCGGGCTATTTATTAACGTAAACTATATTGTAGTGCCTATCTTTCTGATGTTTGTTGATGGAGATAAGGCTATGCGTAATTTAACAGGTCACCCTTTCTTTTTAAACAATTTGTTTATATTGGCTTTGGTATATGCTGCAACGGCATTGCCCTTTACCATTTACCTATTAAGTAGCTATTTTGCCACAATCCCAAAGGATTTTGAAGAAGCCTCTTCGGTTGATGGGGCAGGACATTTTAAAACTATGGTGCGTATTATGCTACCTATGGCTAAGCCAAGTATTATTACGGTAATTTTGTTTAACTTTTTAGCCTTTTGGAATGAATACATTATTTCTATGACCCTATTAACCAATTCTAAAGGGGCCAGCACCCTGCCCGTTGGGCTAATGAATTTAATGAAGGCACAAAATGCTGCTGCAGAATATGGACAAATGTATGCAGGGCTGGTTATTGTAATGTTGCCTACGTTAATCCTTTATATGCTGGTTCAGCGTACGTTAACCCAAGGAATGACTGTTGGCGGTGTGAAAGGATAACAGGTGAAAAGCATGAACGACTATATTAAAAAAACGATAACAATTCTTATGGGCCTTGTTTTAGCAATAGGGTTTTTAATCATGATTATTATAGGCCAACGAAAAGTCACCTACCTTTCCTTAGGGATTATGTTATTTGGCCTTACAGGATTATTGATTTTGTTATATGTATACAATCGCAAATTTGCAAAAGATGAATGAGAGAAGGACGGTTTAGAAGATGAGCAATCCCAAAAAAGGAAGACTGACGATACCAACAGATGTAGACATTGTGCCTCAGACTTTAGAAATACTAAAAAAATGGGGGGGCGATGCATTACGGGATGCAGACGGAACCCAATTTCCATCAGAACTTAAAAATGCCGATGCAAAAATATATGCAACTTATTACACTACTCGAAAAGACAATGTTTGGGCAAAAGGCAACCCGGATGAAGTACAGCAATGTTATATTATGACGGGATTTTATATGGCGGAAGAAGAAACCTTGGTCATTCCTTTAATGAAAGGAATCTCTTCTGAATTAATGGCACCTAACAGTTATGATGATATAAAGCGTTGGTGGGAAGTGATTGACCGTACAACCGGAGAAGTAGTTAAAACTGAAAATTGGAGCTACAGTGAAACAACCCAAGAGGTAACCATTCAAAACTGCATCCCTTATCACGAATATACTGTAAGCTTTTTGGCTTATTTAATTTGGGATCCTGTGCACATGTATAACGCTGTAGTAAATGATTGGAAAAACTTTGAGCACCAAATTACCTTTGATGTAAGGCAGCCTAAAACCAAAGAGTATTCAAAAAAAAGATTACGAGATTTTTTAAAAGCCAACCCTCATGTAGATGTGGTGCGCTTTACCACTTTTTTTCATCAATTTACTTTGGTATTTGATGAATTAAAAAGAGAAAAGTATGTGGATTGGTATGGCTACTCCGCATCGGTAAGCCCCTATATTTTAAAACAGTTTGAAAAGGAAGTAGGCTATCCTTTTAGGGCAGAATATATTATTGATCAAGGCTATTACAATAATCAATACCGTATTCCATCAAAAGAATATAAAGACTTTATGGCTTTTCAGCGTAGAGAAGTGGCAGCCCTTGCAAAGGAACTGGTAGATATTACCCATGAAGAAGGCAAAGAGGCCATGATGTTTTTAGGAGACCACTTTATTGGCACAGAACCCTTTATGGAAGAGTTTAAATCTATTGGTTTAGATGCAGTTGTTGGCAGCGTGGGAAACGGCTCTACTTTAAGATTAATTAGCGATATACCCGGTGTAAAGTACACGGAAGGACGTTTTTTACCTTATTTTTTCCCCGATACATTTCACCCCGGTGGAAACCCGGTAAAAGAAGCAAAAGAAAATTGGGTTACAGCAAGGCGGGCAATTTTACGTAAACCTATAGACCGTATTGGTTATGGTGGTTACTTAAAGCTGGCATTGGAATTTCCGGACTTTGTTGATTACATTGAAGAAGTGGCAGATGAGTTTAGAACACTATACGATAATATTTACGGCACAATTCCTTATACTTTTAAAAAGGTAGCCGTGTTAAATGCTTGGGGGAAAATGCGTAGCTGGGGATGCCATATGGTTCATCACGCCTTATATCAAAAGCAAAACTATTCCTATGCTGGAATTATTGAAGCCTTATCCGGAGCACCTTTTGATGTTGTTTTTATGAGCTTTGATGATTTACTGGAAAATGAAAACTTATTAGAAGATATTGATGTGGTAATCATGGTGGGAGACGGTGATACAGCTCATACCGGTGGTACCTATTGGGAAAACCCTAAAATTGTTGAAACAATGAGAAGTTACGTCCATAAGGGTGGGGGAATTATAGGGGTAGGAGAGCCTTCCGGGCATCAGTGGCAAGGAAGATATTTGCAATTGGCCAATGTGCTTGGAGTAGAAAAAGAAACAGGCTTTACCTTAGGCTATGACAAGTATAATTGGGAAGAAAAAAATCATTTTATTATTGCAGAAAAAGAAAATACTCAAGATACTATAGACTTTGGAGAAGGAGCAAAAAGTATATATGCCTTGGAAGATACAAGGGTTCTTGTACAGCGCAATAAGGAAATACAGCTTGCAGTAAATGAAGCAGGAAAAGGACGCAGCGTATATATTGGGGGTTTACCTTATAGTTTTGAAAATACCCGCTTGTTACATCGTGCTATTTTATGGGCTTCCCATGGGGAAAATCTTTTACACAGTTGGTACAGTACTAACCCCAATGTAGAAGTACACGCCTTTGTAGAAAATAAAAAATATTGTGTGGTTAACAATACCTACGAAGCTCAAAACACAGTAGTGTATAAAGGAGACCAAAGCAGCTTTTCACTAAAGCTAAAGGCCAACGAAATTGTTTGGTATGAAATTTAAAAAAGACGAGAAAATATTCGAAAAAGATGCTCGAAAGAGCATTTTTTTCGAATATTCATAAAAAGGCCCTCACTAATTTTGAAAAGATAAAGGTTTGACGTAAAAGTTTTTTTTACCTATAATAAGACATCATACCTATCTATCTATGATAATTTTGCAAAGGAGAATAGCCGTGGCAAAAAAAATGCTATTAATTTTTTTAACAGCAATCCTTTTCTTTTCACAACCATTCGCAGCTCAAGGAGAAAATCAAAAGGAAAAATTCTATGGTTCCTTTTATGAAAAAAGATATATACGAATTAAGCCAGAACAGAACACAAAAGTGCTTGCTTGGGTTCCTAAAAACACTATTTTGGATTTAACACCAGTAGAGGGGACAAACTATGCGAAAACAATTTATCAAAATAAAGAAGGCTACATTTATTATAAAGATGTGACTGTTCATAGTGAAGAAGAAGCTTTAGCGCAACAAAATGAAAAAGAGAAAAGTGAAAAAACCGAGGAAACTCCTCTTCCTACCGAAGGGCTCCTTGTGCAGCCCTCTACTGCAGTAATTAAAACTACACCTCAACCAACAACTGACACAAAATTTTTATACCAAAAAGGAGAAGAACTTTCAGGCTATTTTAATCAAAGAATGTACATCAGACCGGAGCCACAAAAGGGAAGCAATGTGGCTTTAGGCAATGTGCCTCCTTATGAAAGGATTAAAATAGTAGTAGAGAATGAAAGCTATGGCGCTATTACCTATGGAGAAAAAAGTGGTTATGTTTACCTAGGCAATTTTATACAAGAGAATTATTCTATAGAATGGATAGATCCTTATTATGCTTATAGTACAGTATTTGTAGATTTATACTTATCTCCTTATGGAGGGGAAAAACCGATTTATGTATACCCTTCTCACAGCCCCTTAAAAGTTGTTGGAAAAAACGGAGAAAGCTTTATGGTGCAAAAAGAAGAAGAAGAAGAGATTTTTTTTGTAAAAGGAGATTTATTACAAGAGATTGGAGAAAACCAAGGGGTAGAGCCTTATGAAGCCTTTGGAGAAAAGCCCCTTGTAGTATATACCCTTCCTTTAGAAGGGGCTTCAGGTTTAGGGGTAATTACTCAGCCAGACAAACTGTATATTAATGCCCATAATGGTAGTTTTGCCCTTGTTACATTTGAAGGAAAAGATGGCTATGTGCTTTTGAAAGATATTAAAAGTTTTGAACCTGTGGAAGTAGACTTTTTTGTAGTACTGGAAAATACTGTACCTTTATACGGGGCTGCAAATCATTTCTCTGCAAATGGGAAAACCATTGAAAAAAATAGCCTTGTTAAAATCGATTTTATCAGTAATGAGTTTTTTCATATTGAAGGAGAAGAAGCTTTTATATTGCAGAAAGATGCAAGGCAATTATATGTGAAACCTATAGAAGAAACCTTGTGCTTTTGGGAAGAAGAAAAACCTATCTATGCAAATGAACGAAAAATGCCACAAGCCTATGGCTCAAAATTACCGGAACATACTATGGTACTAAGTAAGTGGGAAATAGGTAACTATTATTTAATTTATCAAAATGGTGCTTGGGGTCTAATAGAAAAAGAACAAGGAAAAATTATTTCAAAAAAACTTTCGGCTCACGCTAAAGCCGTTTATGCAAATAAAGAAACATTTTTATATGAAAAACCCGATAGAAAAGCTGGAAGGCTAGAAAAAACCTTACCTAAAAATAGCCCTTTATGGGTAGATTATGAACTGGGAGATTTTTACTTGCTTTTTATAGAAGAAGAAATGATTTTTGTTTTAGTAGAAGATTTTGAAACTGTAGGGGTAAATGAGCCCTTAACTGCAAGAGAAGTTTATATCGAAAAGGAGCAAACCTTATTAGATTTTCCTCTGGAAGGGTATGGTAATAAAAAAGGAGCCATTCAAGGCAATCAATTGGTAACCTTATTACAAAAAAATGGAGAGTATTACTATATACAATATGAAGACCAAGAGGGGTTTGTTAAAAAAAATCAAGTATGGGAACTTGATGAAGTAGTGAGCGGATCTAATTACTATTTGTTTGTTAATAAAGAAGATTTTACCATTACCGTTTATCGAGCAGATGAAAAGGGTCAAAGAACCCAAGAAGTGGTAAGAACTATCACTACTGCCCTTGGGAAGCGCACCACACCAACGCCAACGGGAATATTTGTGTTAGGTGAAAAAAAACCATGGCACTTTTTTACTACTTCTTATGCCCCTTTTGCTATTACATATACTTCAGGAAAATTCTTGCATGGCCCTTTATATGCGGCTAAAAGCACTAGGGCTTTAAAAGTAGCCAGTACAGCAAGCTTTGGAACCAATGCAACAGGGGGCTGCTTACGTATCCCCTATGAAGATAGTTTATGGCTGTATTTTCACACGGTTAGTGGCGAAACGCCAATGGAAATTGTTAACGGCGTAGTAGAGAAAGAAATTCAATGAATAAAATCAAGGGTAAAGGATGGAAGAAATGAAAAAAAAAGCAATGGTGATAATGCTGCTAATATTTTTATTTATGGCAAGAACTTTGGCGGAAAGCGGATTGACCCAAGAGGATTTTTTTATTCAAATAGGTCAAGGGAAATTTGGGTTAAAAGAGGAAGCAACCTTATTAATTAAAGAAGTAGAAAAACTTAATGAAGAACCTTTAGAAATTATGAAAGCGGAGAGCTGCTTATTTAAAGGAGAAGACAAAGAGTTTATAGGAGAAGATATTATTATAGCCACCTATCCTTCAGGAAAAAATGAAAAAGATATAGTTGAAACTATTTATATTGAAGGAGGGAAGTATGAAACAGCCCGAGGAATTCAAATAGGGATGGGCAAGCAAGAAGTTATAGAAGCTTATGGAGAAAACTACGTTCAGGAACACGACCAAATGATTTATACTTTTAAAGATATTCATAAGGATCCTTGGTTGGTATTTGTGTTGGATTTAGAAACGGAACAAGTGCTTCAATACTTCATATTTGCAAATACCGGGGTATAGGAGGGGGCTAAATGTCCTTTGTTTCACCAGTTTTTCTTTCTGTTTTTTTACCGATAGTTATTCTTTTGTCTATATTAGTACGAAAAAAAAACCTCATACAAAACATCATATTAACCATTAGCAGTTTGGTTTTTATTGCCTGGGGAGACATTCTGTCCTTAGGCTTAATTTTAGTTGGTGTGATGATTAACTGGTTTTGTGCTTTAAAAAGAGAAAAAGGGAAAAAAGGACTATTTTATGTAGGGCTTTTTTTTAATATCGGGCTTTTGGCTTT
>CAZEIB010000108.1:5340-7658 GCA_964511785.1 uncultured Oscillospiraceae bacterium | reverse complement strand
TATAAAGTCAATGTAGCCTTTGGTTTTTCATAAGAAATTAGCTAAAATTCTCTTACTTGTAAAAATTCGGGCTTAAGGTTGACAGCAAAACTTTTTCCTCTTATGATAAAATTATCGAATAACGATAATTTTACACTTTGGAGGTGCCTCATGAAAAAAAAGACTTACGCAGGCCTATTGCTGGTAGAAGCAGGGCTATTGGTTTTTTTAGGCTTTCTTTTTTCCTCTTTTCCCCAGTGGTTTTCCAGCCCTTTCGCTTTTCCCTTAGAGCAGGTGGGGCTGTGCTTACGGTTTCTTTCACTAAAGGGAGGATTTGGAAATATTCTAGCTATTATTGTAACCCTTTTATTGGGGCTATTGCCTTTGTTTTATTATTTTATAAGAAGAAAAAAACAAAAAAATACCAAAGAAGATTTTTTGCTCCTTCTCCTCTCTCCTACTTTATTAGGGGTGCTTTATTTACTCATTAACCCCCAATACCTGCTACGACTTTTTGCTACTTCCCCCCTTTCTTTACCTATTGCCTTTTTTAAAGGGGCTACTGTTCTTGCCTTTTATGCCCTTTTACTCACCTACGGGGTTTTTCGTTTATTACATAAAGTTGAAAAAGAAAACCTGTTAGCCCTTTATAAAGTGATGGGTTTTCTCATTCTTTTAACAGGGGTACTTTTGGTGGCTTTCATTTTCGGCCCCTTATTCAGTCAATATAGGGCAAAAATAACCGTTCTTAAACAAAATGATTTTTCAACCACCCTTTCTTTTAATCATTTCTTTTTATTTTTAGATTTTTTGGTTAAAGCTTTAGGTTTAGGCCTTCCTATCCTTCCTTTATATTTAACCTATGAACTGTTTAGCCAATTAAAAAAAGATCCCCTTCATCATCAAAATATTTCCCTTGCCCAAAAATTGTCTAAACAAAGTATTTTTATTGTAAAAACCCTGGTGGTTTTAGAAACTACCCTTCTTTTTCTTCAATTGCTCTTTTCTACTACTTTAAGTCATTCAAATTTTTCCATTTCTTTTCCTATTTCTTCTTTACTGTTGGTGGTAGCCATTTTGCTTTTTGCCAGGTATATTGAAGAAAACATTGCTTTAAAAAAAGAAAACGACAGTTTTATTTAGGAGAAGAGGATGGGAATTGTTGTAAAGTTGGATGACCAACTAAAAAAACGAAAAATAACGGCCAAAGAACTTTGTGCCCTGGTAGACATTACCGAGGCCAATTTGTCTATTTTACGCAGTGGCAAAGCCAAAGGGGTTCGTTTTACCACCTTAAATAAAATTTGCTACTACTTAAACTGTGCGCCCGGGGATATACTGACCTTTAACGGCCAACTGGAGGAAGATGAATATGAAAAATAAAAGAATCTTATTGTTAATAGTGCTGCTGCTTACCTTTGCCCTTACAGGCTGTCAATTGGCTAAAGAAGGAGAATTGACAGACCTCCTTCCTGATAAAATGGTTGGTGTTTATATTACTACGGAATCTTTAAACCTATTTGATACGGAGGGTTACTTGAGCCATGAAAACCTCTCTCTTTCAGGAGAAGTGGAAATGAACCCTTTTAAAGCCCAAGATTATGGAAGGCGCCTTTATGGGAAAAAAGTCAGCCTTCCCCGTACCAATTCCCTTACAGGGGAAACCACTCAAGAAGAAACCGTTCTTTTTGGAGATAGCAAAGGTATTTTGTTCGCCGATTTTTCCACTGAAAAAGATGGGGTTCTTTATTCTTCCCCTATGAGAGATCCTGCCCTAAGCAAAATTATAACCAAAATAAATACCTCTGATGAAGGAAATTCTATTGCTTTAGAAGGCACTTTGTACCTACCTTTACACGGTAAGCCCTCTCTTGTTGTTCCAAATCCTGTCTATCAAAGCCCTACAGGAGAAATTTATCTAAAAGGGGGAATGGCTTCGGCCTATGATTATCAGGATATTGGAGAGATGCATAGCATTTCAATGGAGGAAAAAAGCAATCAAACCCTTACAACCAGCGGCCTTTCCCATGAAGTTTCCCAAAGCGCTTTCTCCTATACTTTGCATATTGCTACTGAAAGGCTGGCTAAAACCATTCACCTTCTTCAATTTGCGGCCAACCATGAGCTTTTGAAAGAAGAAAGTTTTACCCCCGATAAAGGGATTGACAGTTTTACCCCCTTAGAAAACACTAATTATATCCTTATGGAAACCCACTATGAAAAAGAAAAAAACCATGAAGAATATCCTCTTATCAATCGCAGCCTTTTAGATGGAAATCACCAAAGTGGAGAGTATTTTACCTTAAGGGAAGATGGATTTTTAATAAAAAATTATTTTT
>CAZEIB010000108.1:0-5330 GCA_964511785.1 uncultured Oscillospiraceae bacterium | reverse complement strand
AATACCCTTGCCCTTTGTAAATCTTTTACAACTTTGGCAAAAGCGCAACATGTTTTTAATCTCCTTAGCAAAAATGGAATGGTTTTTGTACCCCTTACCCCAAATGCTCCCAGGTATAGCTTGTTAGCCGACCCCTATTCAATCGTTTGGAATATTTCTGTAAAAGAAGAAGGTCTCTAGCCTTCACCCAGTCCCCAAATAACTTTGCTATTTGTTTACATTAAAAAACAAGCTTAGGAATTACCCTAAGCTTGTTTTTTATGTACAACTACTTTTTTATTTTTCCATCATATCCCTTGCGGCAATACGGCCCATAGCCATGTAAGATTGAATGGCAGAACCGGAACAAGGGTACTCACGGTAGAAAATTTCTCCGTTTGCTACTTCCCCAACAGCATATAAACCGGGGATGGGGTTGTTTTCTCCATCTAACACTTTACAGCTGTTGTCAATTTTAGGTCCGCCGAAGGAGCCTGAATTGGCATTAAAAGTGTTTACTGCTGCAAAGTAAGGGGCTGTATCTATCGCAATTAATTTTTCAGCCTCTTTTCCAAAAGCCTCGTCTACTCCCTTTTTGCAAGCTTCGTTATAGGCATTTACCGTTTCTACCAAGGCTTTTTCTTCCATGCCAATTTGTGCTGCCAACTCTTCCAAGGTATCAGCTTTAAACACCGCTCCTGCTTCCATTCCTTTTTCAAGGGCGGCGCCTTGTTCTAAGGTTTTATGATCCATAATGGTGTAAAATAAGTTTCCGGTCAGGTTCAACATTTCTCGGCTGCGGTTAAACCAGTAATTTCCTTCGTTCATAAAACGTTGGCCTTCACTGTTTACATATAGAAAAATGCCATAGGGGTCAAATTCTCCGGTGGTATTGGTAAAATAGTTAATGGATAATACAATGCCCCCATCGTTTGCAATAATAGGGCTGCCTAATTCTTTAGCCCAAAGTAAACCGTCTCCCATATGGGCTTCTCCCATACGGCCAAGGGCACCATGGATAGAAGGCGTATATTCGTTAATTAAATCAATATTACTGTCGTATCCCCCGGTAGCTAAAACTACGTAGTTGGCTTTTACCGTTAGTTGGCCCCCTGTTTGGGTTGTTCCTGTAACGCCAACCACTTTCTCTTCTTCTACCATTAAGCCTGTGGCAGGGGTGCTTACCAATACTTGAACCCCTTTGTTTTCGGCAGAAACACGTAGGGGATCGGTAAAGCCGTTTCCTTCTCCGTTTGCGGCTCTATGAGTACGTTTAGGGCTTTGCCATGGCATGGCTGTAGGGGTTTGCATGGTATCCATAAATTCTACCCCGTTATCCTTCATCCATAAAATGTTTTCAGGGGCCATTTGTGCAATGGTTCGTACCATTTCTTCGTTAATTTGGCCTTCCCCTTTTTCTACCCAGTAATCGGCCAAAGCTTCCCAAGTATCTTCAACCCCGTCATCTGCTTGCATTTGTGTGCCTGCAGCCAAGCATTCTCCGCCGCTTACAGCCGTTGCACCACCGGTGTTAGCCATTTTTTCTAATAAAATTACTTTAGCACCAAGGTCGACAGCTTCAATGGCTGTACTTAAACCTGCAATACCGCCACCAATAACCACTACATCAGCTTCTAAGTGGGCATCTTCTGCTTTAATCTCCACTTTTTCTTGTAATTTGTGTAAATCTCCTCCAGCTTGTTCCACTGTATTGGCTACAGCTTCCAAAATAGCTTGCGAAGTGATTGTTGCACCGGAAATAGCATCTAACCCTAAAGATTGGTGCTGTACAATACTTTGTGGAATATCTTTAATAGCAGGGTCGGAAATTCCCGGGGTTTCACTGTGGTTAACTATTTCTACTTTTTCAATAGCACTATCACTAAAGGTTACTTCTACTGTTATTTCTCCCCCTAAACCCGGGGCAGCACCAGTATAAGTACCTGCAGTATAACCGGCTGCCTGTACCATAGGCATAAAAATTGTCATGGCCACCATGAAAAGGGCCAAAAAGAAAGTGATTTTTTGTTTCATCCTGATTTCTCCTTTTGTTTTCATCTTTTATATCCATCGCCTAAGGCAATTTGATATCCACTATTTTGACAAGCAATCAATCACCGTTTGTTCACAGGTTTGCCAAGTAACAGGGTCTTTTAACAGCTGGGGGTTTTCTTTTACATAGTAATAATAGGCACCTGCAATACCAAAAAACACCTCTCCTAACAGTACAGGGTCTAAATCTTTTAATTCTCCCTTTTTAATTCCTTCCCGAATAATAGGGTCTACATGGGAAAAATGCCCCTGTTCTCGGTAGGTGGTATTGTAGGCCCTTCGTTTAGGATAACGCAGGTACATTTCTTCCAGCTTGGTTTCTTTTGGATGCTCCATAGACCAGGTCACTGCATTTTTCATGCGAAGGCAAAGTTTTTCTATTACGGTTTTCTTCTTTTCAACCCCTTCATTACAGGCAGCAATGTTTCGCTGTAAACAGTAAGAAAACACTTCCCATAAAAGTTCTTCCTTTGAAGAAAAATAAAGGTATAAGGTGCCTTTGCCTATATCAGCTTTTTGGGTAATGTGGCTAATACTTGTATGGCTAAAGCCTTTTTCAATAAACAAATCAATGGCGGCATCCATAATCAGTTGCCTTTTATCTTCTTCCATGGCAATTTTTTCTTCGTTTTTCATTGAATGGCCTCCTTCCCTTAGGCTACGTATCCTCTTTTTACAGCCTTTATCATGTTTTTATTATAATCATCACCATACTACCATAGCCGTACTATCATAACCATACTGTCCTTTTCTTGTGCATGACTGACCAGTCAGTCATTATGTTAAAATAATATCTTAACAAAGTTCTTTTGTCAATACTTTATTCACCATAAAAAAAGCTTCCATAATGTAATAAAAAGTTTAACAAGTTTTTTTCACCTTTAAAGCACCCTTTTCAAACCCTTATAAAGCCATTCACTACAAAGGGTTTAAGTATTTTATCAATAACCCTTTATATTGAATGACTTTCTTTTTTTACTTCCTTCTTTGCCAATTTCTTCCCCAGTTTGGTTTTTATAGTAGGTTTTATCCTTTTCCTCCTTCTGTTGTTCTCCCCTGTTTTTCATAGTATACTAAAGGCAACAGGTTCCCTCATCTATATATAAAGGAGATGTTTTTAATGAAAAAGTTATCCTTATTTCTTACAATACTTTTGGTCTTTACCTTAACACTACCCGTATTTGCCTTGGAAGCCTCTGACCAATACACCGAGGAGGACATCATCATTCAAGCAGATGGTTACGGTATTGCCGCCACTTTAACCTTGCCTGTTGGAGAAGGGCTTTTTCCTGCAGTGGTTATGCTTCACGGCAATGGCTCCAACCGCCATGAGGCAGGGAATGCTTACGATTATGCTGCCCCCGAAATGGCCAAAGCAGGGATTGCCACCTTGCGTTTTGACTACATCGGCAATGGAGACAGTAAAGAAGATTACATTGATTTTACTTACGATAAGGCCATTGACGATGCCCTATCCTGTTATAACTACTTAGAAACTTTAGGCACCATTAACATGGAAAAAGTAGGGCTTTTAGGTTGGAGCATGGGCGGACGAATTGCCTTGTTAGCAGCCAGTGACCATGAAGAATTTATCTCTCTATGCACTTGGGCCGGTGCCGCTACAGAAAAAGAAGAACAAGAAGAGTATGACATTGCCAAAAAAGATGGTTTTTATGAGGTGACCTACGACTGGCGGGAGCCTTTAAAACAAGGGCCTGAATATTACGAGGTTGCCATGGCCAAAGATTATGCCAAAGCCATTGCTGCCATTAAAGCCCCTATTTTAGCCATAAACGGCAGTGAAGATACGGCAGTTTTACCGGAAGTAGCCCAATTTATTATTGATCATGCTACAAACCAAAATAGTAAAGTGCTTATTTTAGAAGGGGCAGACCACACCTTTAACGTATTCACCGGAGATTTAACCATTCTTGAAAAATTGACCCAAGAAACCATTAACTGGTTTTTAGCTACATTACAATAGTTTTCTTTATTCAATATTTCTTATAACAGGTAAACTTTTTAACAGGTGGACTTTTCCACCTGTCAGACCGTCAAAGAACCTCTACTTAAAAGCGTGGAATGAATGAAGGCGACAAGACGCCTTCATTTTAAATCGAACCCTAGCGACATATGCGGTAGGGTTCGGGGATTTTCCACCTGTTATCTTTATTCAGTCCCTATAAGGAGAACATTTATGGAAATACGCCCCTACCATAAAGCTCATTTAAAAGAAATGGTTGCCTTGTTTTTTGAAACCGTTCACAACATTCCTGCAAAAGACTATACCCCAAAGCAGCTAGATGCTTGGGCAGGAAAAACTTTGGGAAATATAGATTTTTCCTCTTGGGGTAACCGTTTTGCCACTTCTTACACCCTGGTTGCTAAAAAAGACGAACAGATCATCGGTTTTGGTAATTTGGCTCAAAATAATTTGGCTCAAAACAATTTGGTCGACTGTTTGTATGTACATCAAAACTTTCAAAGGCAAAAGGTAGCCACAGCCTTACTTTTAGGGTTAGAAAACAAAGCCTCTTCCCTTGGGCTAAGCACATTACAGGCCCATGTATCTATTGCGGCTTTGCCTTTTTTTAGGGCAAAAGGTTTTAGGGTAATCAAAAAACAGTACAATCCCCGTAAAGATGAAGTATTAGTAAATTACCTCATGGAAAAAGTTCTTTCTTAAAAAATAACTTTTTCCTTGCTTTTATCCTTATCTCATGATAGAGTATTGGAAATACAAAAAAGGAGGAAAGGTTATGAGCAAAGATTTATTGAAAAACAATAACAACAATAACCCTAAAGGCTTCTTTGTAATGCCTTTCCTTTTTGTTGTTTTGTAAAGATGATATACTGAAAAAACCAGGGGATTATTCCTGAAAACATGAGGAGGAAGCAACATGAAGGAGCAAAATCTTTCCCGCCGTTCCTTTCTGAAGGGTGCAGCTGCTATGAGCGCAGCAGCCGCAGGGTTGATGGTAGGCGTTCAGCCTGTGCAGGCAAAAGCGGAGTCCATCTATACCCCGGGCACCTATACGGCAACGGCGAAGGGAATGGTCAGCGATGTGACCGTAACCATCACTGTGGATGAAAGCAGCATACTGAGCGCCACCGTCAATACAGCTGGCGAAACCGAAAACATCGGCAATATTGCGGGAGATAAGCTGGCGGAACAGATCCTCTCCATGCAGAGCCAGAATATCGACGGTGTGAGCGGCGCGACGCGCACATCCGATGCAGTAAAGCAGGCATGCGAGGACTGCATTGCACAGGCGAAGGGCATCGATGTCAGCCTGTTG
>CAZEIB010000107.1:6127-7787 GCA_964511785.1 uncultured Oscillospiraceae bacterium | reverse complement strand
TTACTGTATCTACTAGGCTGTTAATGCCTCTTTCTAAAGATCGACGGGCATCTTCCCCGTATTTAATTTGTTTTGCCATCTTTTATATCCTCCAATATTTCATTTCATTTTATTCTACAACAGCTAGAATATCATTTTGTCTAACAATAATTAATTCTTCGCCGTCAATTTTTACTTCTGTTCCGGCATATTTGCTATAAATCACTTTTTGACCTACTTCAACATGCATTTGTACTTCTTTTCCATCTACCACACCACCTGGACCAACAGCAACCACTTGTGCCATTTGAGGTTTTTCTTGGGCAGACCCTGGTAGTACAATACCGCTTTTAGTGGTTTCTTCACTTTCAACATTTTTGATCACAACACGATCTGCTAATGGTTTAACGTTCATAATCGTTCCTCCTTGAATTTTATCATTCTGTTAGCACTCAACTCTTTCGAGTGCTAACATCTATTTAGTAGTTTACGATAAAACTACTAAAAATGCAAGCTTTTCTTCTTATATTTTATTGATTTTTAACTTGTTTACAAATATTTCATTTTTATTTTTAAAGCAGACTTTTTTGATCTATGGTAAAATGAAAGGTGATTTTGTAAGGAGAAGATATTATATGCTTTCAGATCAATTATTAATTTGGTACAAACAACATAAGCGCTTATTGCCTTGGCGTTTAACAAGGGATCCTTATTCCATATGGGTTTCTGAAATTATGCTTCAACAAACTCGTGTTGATACTGTTATTCCCTATTACAATCGTTTTTTAGCCCTACTTCCCACAATTAGTAAATTGGCTTTTTGTCCTCAAGAAGACTTGTTAAAGTTATGGGAAGGATTGGGCTATTATTCAAGGGTTCGTAATATGCAAAAAGCTGCTCAAATATTAGTAAAAGAATATAATAGTGCCCTTCCAAAAACTTTTGAGCAGTTAAAAAACCTTCCCGGTATTGGCCCCTATACTGCAGGAGCCATTGCCAGTATCGCTTTTTCAAAGCCGGTACCTGCAGTTGATGGAAATGTATTACGGGTTTACAGTAGAATTTATGAAATTGAAGAAGACATTTCCTTCCCTGCTACACAAAAATTGGTATTTTCCTTGGTAGAAAGTACCATTTCCCACTCAAGTCCTGGTGATTTTAATCAAGCTTTAATGGATTTAGGGTCAACAATATGTGCTGTAGGAACCCCTGATTGCGATAACTGTCCTATTTCTTCCCACTGTCAAAGCTTTAGTAGCCAAACCCAAGAAAGATATCCTATTAAAATGGGCAAAACTCCTCCTAAGCCTATCCCTGTAGCCGTTGCTTTATTTTTCTATCATAACAAAATATATCTCATCCAGCGTAATGAACGATTGCTGCATGGAATGTGGGTTTTTCCTTTAGTTGAAGAAGATTCTTCCTATCAAAGCTTAGAAGAGGCTTTTCTTACAAAAGCTTCTCTTGAATATATTCAATCTTGTTCTCACCTTGGTCATGGAAAACACATCTTTAGCCACCGCGTTTGGAATATGGAAATTTATGCTTATCATTTTACCCAAGTGCCCCATTTCTTAAAAAAGGGTCAATGGGTTTCCTTTGAAGAGTTAGATTCTTTTCCCATGCCTACAGCTATGAAAATAGCCAAAAAACTGGCAAGAGAGTACTTCTCTTGCCAGTA
>CAZEIB010000107.1:0-6117 GCA_964511785.1 uncultured Oscillospiraceae bacterium | reverse complement strand
TTCTATTTTTTATACTCAGCGGCTTTGCGTTTTCTACTGGAAGCAGTTATTTCAAAATGCTTTTTTTCTTCGCCTTTACCCGTAAGCCCATAAACATCTTCTTCCCTACGTAATTCTAAGGTGATTTTTTCTTTTGGCCTAATCTCCGCATCATAATTAATACAAAAAGAATTAAGAAGATTCTCTCTAAAAAAATCATAGCCTAACCCATTACAAAACCACTCCATATATTTGGTGTTATTTACATGCTCATTCACATCTAAATCACCATAAAGAGGGGCATATTCCATCCTCTTCATTCCCTCATCCTTTAACAGTACAGTTGGAGCAGGTAGTCCCATAGGAGCTTCAACTTCATTGTTATCTGGCAGTAAATGAAGAATTTCTGTTGGAGGAACCATTTTACGACTATGAACATCCAGTAAAGCCCAAATTGTAGAAGCCTTGCCAATTTCTTCTCCTTTTTGATTTTTAAAAATAAAATATCTAGGTAAAAACCATCTTCTGTTTTTTTTGGGAAAAGTCATAATGGTTATTTCTTCTTCTGCTAGAGGGTAAATATTCATTTGTACCTCTATCCTGGTAAGTACCCACACAATCCCTTTTTCCATCATTATTTCTCTACCACAATGTAGTACGTGGGAGTGGGAACCTGCAATCTCCTGCATGCTTTCTAAAATAGCACTAGGTTTCCAGCATCCTGTAAAATCACAAGCAGAATAAGGTAGTTGAATCTTCCATTCCAATATATTCATTTCAGCACCTCTTTTATTTTATCCCAAAAGAATTTTACTAAACAAATCTTCCATTAACCTATCCCTTTGAATATGGTATACATATTTACATAGAGGGCGCCGCTGGTCCATACTGTAGTGGTGATCATACTGAGGAATAGGTGTATTAATCAGTTCATCTTCCATAAAGCAATTGTCTTTATTCAGTAACCACCCAATAGCAGTCACATCCCAAATAACTCTGCTCCAAGTTTTTTCTTTAGCGTTAGTGCTTCCTGCTTTAATTGTTTCACTGGCTAAATAATCTGCTAAAGGATTCTTTCCCTTCAGCCAATATTCCAGTTCAGGCCCTGTAGTAGTAAAACTGCTTACTACACCCATACAAGGCAATATCACTAAAGGAACTCCGCTGGCAAATACTACCCTTACGGCAGCAATATCTTGCATCAAATTAAATTCTTTGGAATCATGCCAGTGAAGGGCGTGGCCCCCTAGCCACACTACCGTCATTTTATCACATATAGTTGGGTCCATCAGTATTGCCGAGGCTACATTGGTAATTGCCCCTATTGCAACTACAAATAATGGGTTTTCTGTTGAGTATTGATTTGCTCTAGCAACCAAATCTCTCGCACTGGGAGAATCAACATAGGTCTTTTCATCTGTTAAATATCTTTCTGATCCTTTAAAAAAGGGTATCCTTTCATTAGATAAGTCTAAAAGATTAATGATTTCATGGTAGCTTTTTTCCATCCCATCCTTTGGAGATGTTGATCGCTCATTTAAAAAGGGAGCAGCGTATAATGCTTTTACACACAGTTTTTCTTTCGCTTTTAAAGCATAACTAATCGCAAACTGATCATCAATTTCATTATAGGCATCTGTATCCAATACAATATCAACCATCCCATTTGGCACCGTAAGCATCTTTAGCCTCTGCTCAGTACTTATCACAATTAATCCTCCTTATTTCTCTTTTAAAATAGTACAATAACAACTGTTCTTTTTAAAAACATCTCTCCCCTTATCCTTTAGGCATTTGAAAGGATTTATCTCCTAACGCTTAAATTTTATATTTCAAAATAATATCTAGCATCATTATAGGAATCATTCATCCTATTTCCCCAATCAAAGCCACAACCTTTCTCACTTTCGTGGGCTATATTTCACTTCTATTATTGTATCATGGCTATGTAGATATAGATTGTTTTTAATAAGATTTTTATTTCTTACCTTACTTTATCCTTTGGTTTTGATGATTGTTTTCTTGTAATTTCTTATCAAAGCAATCTCATCAACCTTGAAGTTTTTGCTAATACTATTTATTCAGTTCTTAGCTACTATCTTAGACTACAGAAAAACTTTAAAGGGAACCCTAAGGAAAATAGCGCGTATTCTACTGGTGACAACAACTCCCAAATCTTTTATTACTAAAACCACCAAAAAAAGCCCTTTGTCAAATCTACATTGACAAAGGGCTTTTTAACTAATTTTTTTTAATGAATAAAGATAGTATTTCCTGACTACGATTTATAAAGTTTGTAATTTCCTCTGCTTCTAAAGGTTGAGCGGACAATCGTGCCAAGTCGTATATTTGCTGACTTAATATTTTTGCTTCCTCTTGATTTTCCATAGTTTCCAGTGCTTGTATAACAGGGTTTTTTCTGTTTAATATTAAAGTGAAGCGATCGGGCATTTTAAAATCTTGCCCATATATCTTACTCATTTCTTTAAATCTACGCGTCTGCTCATCTTCTACTACCATTGCAGACAATTTCTCATCGGCTAGCGATTCAATTTCAACTTGAATTTCTTGCTGGTTTAATGCTTCTTTAAAAAGGCTTTCCATTTTTTCTAAGTTAATGGTATCTTCCTTTTCGCCTTTTTCTATTAATCCGCTAATGTCCCCATCTACCCGCACAAAAGCTACAGGTTCCTCCAACCCTGCTCCATATTCCATAAAAGACATGAAGTTACTATCTATCACATTTTCCATAACTATTACATCAATTTCACGATTCGTGTATAAAGCTATTGAGGCCGCCTGTCTTTTCTCATCATTTGTATAGATCATCTTTTTTTCTGTTTTTTCACCATTATGTAGCAAATATTCCTCTAAGGTATTATATTGATTTTCAGTTGTTTTAAATAAAATACTGCCTTTTACCATGTCAAAGAACTTGTTGTCTTTTAAACAGCCAAATTTAATAAAGGGATGTATGTCGTCCCAGTATTTTTCATAAGCTTCCCGTTGAGTATTAAATAAACTATTTAATTTGTCTGCCACTTTTTTGGTAATATGAGCCGATAGCTTTTTGACATATCCATCATTTTGTAAAAAGGAACGACTTACATTTAAAGGTAAGTCCGGGCAGTCTATTACACCTTTTAAAAGCATTAAAAACTCTGGAATCACTTCTTTAATATTGTCTGCTACAAAAACCTGTCCACTAAATAGTTTAATTTCTCCTTCATTCGCTCCAAATTCATTGGTCATTTTAGGAAAGTATAAAATCCCTTTTAAATTAAAAGGATAATCTACATTTAAATGTACCCAAAACAAAGGATCTTCAAAAGTACGGAAGGTTTTTTTATAAAACTCTTTATACTCTTCATCAGTACATTCTTTTGGAGACTTAAGCCACAAAGGGGCTACATCATTAATTAAAATAGCCTCTGGTAGTATATATTCTTTTTCTCCCTCGGGTTTATCTTCTTTCCCTTCATCTTCTATCTTTTCTACAAGTTTCATATCTTGTAAATAAATTGGATAGGGCATAAAAGCACAATACTTATCTAATACTTCTTTTACACGAAAAGCTTGCAAAAACTCTTTCTCTTCTTCAGCAATTTCCAAAGTAATTACCGTACCACGCTCTTTTTGCTTGGAGGTCCCCATAGAAAACTCCATCCCATCTTCACTTTCCCACCGTACAGCTTGCGCCCCTTCTTGATATGAGAGAGAATCGATAGTTACTTTTTGACTAACCATAAAAGCAGAATAAAAACCTAAACCAAAATGGCCAATAATACCACCTTGATTTTGACCTTCATCACTGTAATTTTTAATAAATTCTTCCGCACTGGAAAAAGCCACTTGATTAATATATTTTTCTACTTCTTCTTCAGTCATCCCTATACCGTTATCAATAAAGCGTAATTGGTTTTTTTCTTCATTTACTTCTACTGTAACTTTAAATTCTTCTGTGTTCCCGGGATGAATCATATGATATTTGGTAATGGCATCACAACCATTGGAGACTAACTCCCTAATAAAAATATCCTTATCAGAATAAAGCCATCTTTTTATAATTGGCATAATATTTTGTGCATCAATAGATATATTTCCTTTTTTCATAGGTAAAATCCTCCGTAATCATAATAAAGGCAATAAACAACCAATGATATAATATTCATTTACTTATTACCTCACTACATTCTATCACTAATTGTTAAAATTTTCCATCTACAGGAAAAAAGCTTCTTTCTAAGTATTTAGAAAGAAGCTTTTTTTAATATTTCCCAATAGGGGGCATTACTTCATCAGGCAAAGGACAAATGTATTTCCCACCATTTCGTTTTTTTACTTCCCTTTTAGCTTTTTCAATAAGTAATTCATCGCCGGATATACGAATGGCACTTAGCGCTAACACTTTAGCTGCAGTCATCATTCCTTTTTCTCCATAAGTGGAGCAAGCTTGTCCCACAGTTTGCCAGGTATGACCAACATTGCCAATACAATTAGTAGCTACCCGTATTTGTATAGTGGGTGCAATATAACTTACATCCCCCACATCAGTAGAACCTCCGGATATTATTACTTTAAAAGGATCGTACTTTTTTACTACATTGCTTAAGGGCTTTTCCATCATTTTTTCTGCTTCTAATTCACCATACTCCTCACAAAGGCTTTCTTTAACGCTTTGTAAAGTTGTTCCGTTAAAAGAATTTAAATACTCTTTTGCCAAACCATATTCTTCTTCTGTAAAAGCAGGAGCACCTATTTCTTCAAAAGCTTCTTGCACAATAGGTGCTAAAGTCATATTAGGCATATAATCTGAAAATCCCATCGTTAGCTCATAAGTAACCGTTGTTTCTGTCATCATGGCGGCGCCTTTGGCCACTTTTACTACCCGCTCAAAAAGTTCTTTTGTTTGCGATACTTTAGGAGAACGTACTTCATACTTTACCGTTGCCCGGTCTTGTACTACATTAGGAGCTGTTCCTCCTACATCAGAGTAGGCATAGTGTATTCTAGCCTTATCAATGGTATGTTCTCTTAAGTAGTTTACTCCTACACTCATCAGTTCCGCCGCATCTAAAGCACTTCTTCCTAAATGAGGAGATCCTCCTGCATGGGCACTAATCCCTTTAAAATAAAAATTTGCTCCTAAAATTGCATTGCAAGCATTATAATCTACCGTATTATCACTACCGGGATGCCAAGTTAATATAAAATCTGCATCATTAAAAACACCGGCTCTACCCATAAACTGTTTAGATCCTGCCCCTTCTTCACCGGGACAACCATAATATTCTACTTTTCCTTGAATTTGATTTTCGACTAAATATTCTTTAACGGTTATTGCCGCTGCCAGAGCTCCTACACCCAATAAATTATGCCCACACCCATGGCCGGGATCTCCCTGGTTAATGGGTTCTTCAGATACAATACCCTCTTTTTGACTTAAGGCATCTAAAGCATCATATTCACCTAAAAAACCAATAGTCCTCCCACCTACTCCATTAGAAAAAGTAGCAACAAAGGCTGTGGGAATATTTGCCACCCCATTTTTAATCGAAAATCCTTCCTCTTTTAAAAGCCCTTCCAGGATTTTGGCAGATTCAAACTCTTCATAAGGAAGCTCTGCTAACCTCCATATTTTCTTGCTGGCTTTAATCATTTTTTCCGATAAAGTTTCAGTAGATTTTTCAACAAACTTCTTGTCTTTCATGTTATTTCTCCTATAAAATTGTGTTTAAAAATTGGATAGTTTTAGGTCTTTGAGGATTTCCTAATAAATCTTTCGGGGTACCTTGTTCATATATTTCTTCATCGCAAATAAATAAAATTCGATCACTAATCTCTCTGGCAAAAGGGATTTCATGGGTTACAATAATGATAGTCATATTTGATTTTGCTAAAGCTCTAATAACTTCCAATACTTCCCCTACCATTTCAGGGTCTAAAGCACTGGTAGGCTCATCAAAAAGCATTACTTTTGGATCCATAGCAAGGGCACGTATAATTGCCAAACGTTGCTTTTGCCCCCCTGATAATCTAGATGGATACTCATCTCGTTTATCAAGCAATCCTACTCGCTCCAACAATTCTTCCGCTTTTTTAATGGCTTCTTCTTTAGGCACTTTTAATTCCAATGTT
>CAZEIB010000106.1:0-7796 GCA_964511785.1 uncultured Oscillospiraceae bacterium | reverse complement strand
CCCTGTAATAGCGGCAGTTCTGGTACCACCATCAGCTTGTAGCACATCACAATCAATGGTAATACTTCTTTCTCCAAGAAGCCTTAAATCAATAGCTTGCCTTAAGCTTCTACCAATTAGTCTTTGTATTTCAACACTTCTTCCATCTTTTTTAATGCCATCCCGTTTTTTTCGTTCTCCGGTAGATGCGGGCAGCATAGCATATTCTGCTGTTAGCCACCCTTGCCCTTTTCCCCTTAAAAAAGGAGGAACTCTTTCTTCTATTGAAGCTGTACAAATTACCTTGGTTTTTCCCATAGAAATCAAACAGCTGCCATCGGCAGTCTGCACAAAATCAGTCTCTATGAGACATGAGCGTATTTCATCATATTGTCTTCCATCTTTTCTCATTGTAATCCTCCAAATACTATTCTTCTTTTATTATACTTCTCTTTTTACAAATTGTCTTTCTTTATTCTGTTTGTTTACTACATTTTTCTATTATTTTTCAATTTTCTCTTTTTTTCTTCTTTTCTCTCTTCTTGACGTTCCTTTCTCCTTTTGATATTATCACAGATATGATAAACATTTGTGAGGTGACTTTATGGGGTTTTGGATTATTGCTGACAGCTCTACCGACTTTCCTACATCTTATATCGAAAAACAAAACCGTCTAAAAATTATACCCTTAACCTATGAAATTGAAGGTCAAGTATATACCCCCTCGGGAAAAGAAGATGAAACTAAAGCTTTTTATACTTCTTTACGTGAAGGAAAAATTGCTACCACAGCCCAAATAAACATACAAGTTTGGAAAGACTCTCTTTTACCTTTAGTTGAAAAAGGTGAAGAAGTTCTTTGTTTGCCTTTTTCTAGTGGATTAAGTGGTACTTGTGCTGCAGCTTTTTCCGCAAAGGAAGAAATTGACCAGCAGTTTCCTAATAATAACTTAATTGTTATTGATACCTTAGCCGCTTCATTGGGCCATGGTCTTTTGGTTCATTACGCGTTAAAAATGCGAGATGAAGGCCATTCTTTACAGGAAGTTGCTACATGGGTAAATGAAAATATTTTGCATCTGGCTCATTGGTTCACTGTAGATGACTTGCAGTTTTTACGTCGTGGTGGCAGGCTGTCTACCGCTAGTGCTTATATCGGCTCTATTTTAAAGGTTAAGCCTGTTCTTCATGTTGATAACAAAGGTTATCTTATTCCTATGGAGAAAGTTCAAGGTCGTAAAAAATCTTTGAAAGCCCTTTTAAATAAAGTGGAAGAAACGGCCATTCACCCTGAAGACCAAGTGGTTTTTATTAGCCACGGAGATTGCTTAGAAGATGCCCAGTACTTGGAAAACTTATTAAAAAAGCAATTAGGGGTAAAAGAAGTGATGATTAGTTTAATAGGTCCGGTAATTGGTAGCCACTCAGGCCCAGGTACCGTAGCCATTTTCTTCTTAGCTTCAAAAAGATAACCAAGTTGGTTATCTTTTTTCTTTTGTTTGTTGCCCTTTACTAAAATTAAACGTATAATTATAGTATTATTATTTCAATGGAGGTATATCTATGAAGTTATCCGTTTTTAGCCCTGTATTGGCCGATAAATCTTTAGCTGAAGCTTGTAAGTATTTAGCTGACAGTGGTGTACATTATATGGAAATGGGTTGTGGTGGCTACCCCGGAAAGGCCCATTGTGACCCTGAAAAGCTGTTGGCAGACCCAAAGGCCTTGGAAGAATTTACCAGTACTTTAAAAGAGTATAATATCACTTTAGTTGCCCTTTCTGTTCATGGTAATCCTATACATCCCAACAAAGAAATTGCAGAAAAATTTCATAAAGATTTTGAAAATGCTGTTTTATTGGCTGAAAAAATCGGTATGAAGCGAATTGTTACCTTTAGCGGTTGCCCCGGCGGCTCTAAAGAAGATACTACCCCCAACTGGATTACCTGCCCATGGCCAGAGGACTTTTCGCAATCTTTAACCTATCAATGGGAAGAAGTATTAATTCCTTATTGGAAAAAAGCTGCTGCTTTTGCTCAAAGCCACGGCATTGAAAAAATCGCCTTTGAAATGCACCCCGGTTTTTGTGTGTACAACCCTGAAACTCTTTTGCGCATCCGTAAGGCTGTAGGTCCTATTTTAGGGGCCAACTTTGATCCAAGCCATCTTTTCTGGCAAGGAATAGACCCTGTCGCAGCCATTCGTGAATTAGGGGACGCCATCTATTTTTTCCATGCAAAAGATACCAAAATTGATGCCATCAATACCGGAAAAAATGGTGTGTTAGATAACAAGCATTATGGAGACGAATTAAATCGTAGCTGGATTTTCCGTTCTGTGGGTTATGGTCATGACTATCAACTATGGAAAGACATAGTAAGTACCTTGCGAATGGTAGGATATGATGATGTTTTATCTATTGAGCATGAAGATAGTTTAATGAGCAGCAATGAGGGGTTGCAAAAAGCTATTTCCTTCTTAAAAGAAGTTTTGGTTTTTGAAGATGTTGGCACCATGTTCTGGGCCTAAGTCTATAAAATCTAAAAAAGAGAGCCAATAAAAATCGGTTCTCTTTTTTGTTTTCTTTTTATTCTTCTTATTCTTAGTCTTATTCTTCTTCTACTTTTAATCCTAAAAAATCTGCCATGACCTTCGCAATTTCTAAGGCCTCTTTTTGAGTTTTCATTTCACAAAATACCCGTATTCTAGGTTCTGTTCCACTAAACCTGGCAATAATCCAGCCTCCATTTTTAAAATATACCTTACACCCATCCAAGTAAGAAACTTTTTCTACTTCAATAGGAAATACCGGTAGTTTTTTATCGATCATGAGCAACTGGTTTAACTTCGATTTCTCTTCTTCTTCAAAAGGCCAGTCAAATTCCGCCATGAAGGTTTGACCAAAGGTTTTATATAGATTTTTTACAATAGCGCTAAGTTTTTCACCTGTAACCGCCATCATCTCTACTAACAACGTAGCAGCATAAATGCCATCTTTTCCTTGTATATGCCCACGAACAGTCAACCCTCCGGAAGATTCGCCTCCAATAATGGCATTGTACTCTTCCATAGCAGCAGAGATGTGTTTAAAACCTACAGGAACCTCATAGCACTTTTCTCCAAAGGATTCTGCTACTTTGTCCAGCATATGAGTGGTAGCAATATTTCGTACAGCAGGGCCTTTCCAGCCTTTATAACGCAATAAATAGTAATATAATAATACCAGTATTTCATTTGGATGAATAAATATCCCCTTGTCATCAATAATGCCAATCCTATCGGCATCTCCATCTGTTGCAATACCAATATCTGCCTTCCCTTCCAATACCGCTGCTTTCAAAGCTCCTAAGGTTTCCACATTGGGAGCAGGCAATCTACCACCAAAGAGGGTGTCATGGCGTTCGTGAATGACATCCACATCACAGCGAGCCGTTAATAAAATCGTTTGCAGGGAAGTTTTACTTACCCCATACATAGGGTCAATAATCACTCTCAAATTTCTAGACCGAATGGCATCCATATTAACCCCGCGAATAATTGCATCAATATATTGATTTTGAGGGTTTATCTCCTCTACCATTCCTGTTCTAACAGCTTGCGCATAAGGAATCATTTTAATTTCTTTTTTTTCAATGGTGGCACAAGCTGCCTGTAACTGGCTGGTAACCTCTTCATTTGCATCTTTACCTCCTTTGGTAAAAAGCTTTACTCCATTATATAAAGCAGGGTTATGGCTTGCTGTAACTGCCATTCCGTAGGGGAGATTATACTGCTGCACTGTAAACATAATTAAAGGTGTAGGAGCCTCTTTATTTACAAGGTATACATGTATGCCTTCAGCAGCCATCACTTCACTAGCCCATTCTGCTGCCTGCCTAGATAGAAAGCGTCTATCGTAGCCAATACAAAAACCTCTGTTTTTTACTTCTTCTTTTTCCATTCGCCGTGCAATAGCCAAAGTTAACCGTTGTACGTTTTCTTTTGTGAAAATGTCTCCTATTATTGCTCTCCATCCACCTGTGCCAAATTCTATCAATCTATTCACCCCTTATTATACTCTATTATTATTGTACACAGTTTAATTATCCTATGCAATAGTGAAAACATGTGATAATATTAGAAGTACAAAGGATATCTTGCTTTTTTAGATGATTTTCTTTTATACTACCTTTTTTAGGAGGTTTATATATGGTATTAACTCCGGAATATATTGCATCTACCTTAGACCATAGCACCTTACAACCTTTTTTAATGCCTAAGGATATTGTTGAGGGTTGTAAATTAGCTTTAGCATATCAAACTGCTTCTGTTTGTGCACGCCCTTGTGATGTGCCTATTTTAGCTGACATGTTAAAGGGAAGCCCAGTAAAAGTTTGTACTGTTATCGGTTTTCCCCACGGTGCACATAACAGCAAGGTGAAATTTTATGAAGCTGAACAGGCCCTTAAAGAGGGCTGCCAGGAGCTGGATATGGTTATCAACATTGGTCATTTACTTGCAGGTGAATATGCCTATGTGCAAAAAGAAATTGAATCTATTGCCCGTTTAGCCCATAATCATCAAGGAATACTGAAAGTAATTTTAGAAAACTGTTACTTATCTGATGAGGAAAAGGTAAAAGCCTGCCAGCTATCTGAAGCGGCGGGTGCAGATTTTGTAAAAACCAGTACAGGTTATGGAACTTCCGGCGCTACTATTGCCGATTTAATTCTGATGCGAAAATCTGTATCAGATAAGGTTTTTGTAAAAGCTTCAGGGGGCATTCGAGACTTAGATACAGTTCTATCCGCCTTGGCCGTAGGTGCTACACGTTGTGGGGTAAGTGCTACTAAAGCCATTATGGAAGAGGCCGTAAAGCGCCACAAAGAAGGTACCCTTAAGCCTATTACCCATATAAAGCCAATGGGAGAAGGTTATTAATTTATTGAACAATGAATTATAAAAAAAGATCTCTTTGCAAAAAGTAAAGAGATCTTTTTTTATAGTTTTATGATTGATGATATACTGCTCTTTCTCCACCAATATAGGGAGGCCTTGTGTAAGCCATAACAACCCGAGCTTTTCCTACAAAAGGTTCCTCCATTCTAACAGGTACTGCAACAGGGCGTATGTGCATTCCCACCAGGGTATCTCCAATATCAATAACCCCTTCTCCTTGTACAGCCAAAGCCAATACAGGTTCTTCAAACAAATTCCAAGCTCCGGCCGGAACCGATCCTCCTGCTTTGGGCATGGGGATCGCTGCTACATGAGTATAGCCTTTTTCTTTGAGGACTTTTTTCTCTATACATACGGCTCTATTTAAGTGTTCACAGCATTGAAAACCAATTTCAATTCCCAAAGTTTTACTTTTATTAATTGCGGCTTGGGCAATGGCTTTTCCAACTTCCGGTACACTGTTTTTTCCTATATGTCCTCCTACCACTTCACTGGTAGAACAACCAATGACAATCAAATCTCCTTTAGTTAAATTTCCCTTTTTATATAAAGTGCTTATGGCATTTTGTACTTGCTGTTGTAATTTTTTCATATCATCCATTTTTATTTTCCTTTCCTTCCTTGCTGGAGAAAGCGTACATTCCTATAGCCCCTGCTACAGCTACATTTAAGGAATCTATTTCATCACTATGGGCTATTCTAACAGGATTACCTATATGACTAAAACTTGCAGGAAGCCCCTTTCCTTCGTTCCCTAAAATTAATCCATAAGGTTTAGCAAAGCCATTGTTAATAATTTCATCGATGGTTTTAGAACCGTTTAACATAAAAGGGTAATAACTGTGACTTACAAATTGCTCCTTATATTTTTCAAAGTTCTCAAAAAGCTGTATCTTTTGAGAAAAAACCGCTCCCATACTGGCCCTTATTCCCTGGGGGTCAAATATATCGGCACAGGGAGAAATAAAAGCGATGTTTTTATAATTAAAGCCTAAAGCCGTGCGAAGTAAGGTTCCTATATTTCCTCCATCTGATAATTGATGAAGAATCAAATGGTTTTCTTTCTCTTGTAATATATCTTCAAACTTATTAAATACCATGGCGCAATAATGATTTTCTTTAGTGGATATTCTGGCAAGGGCTCTGTCCGCTATTTCTATACGTATCCCCTTGTCTTCACACAGCACCCTTAGTTTTTTAATTCCTTGACTTTCTTCCCCTTTACTATGAACCAAAAGCCTGGTACATTTTTCCGGCCGTTTTAATAGAGCTTCCATAGCAGAAAAAATTCCGAGGGCATAAGAGTAAGACAATTCTTTTTTGTAGCTTTGTAAACTTGCCATACTTTCCCTTAGCCTCCTCCATCAAACCAGAGAATTTCCTCTTCGTCCCTTTCTTCTCCTTCTTTTATTTCTACAGTGGAAGAGAATTGGCTTTCATCGGAAATAGGTTGATTTTTCTTTTCTTCAAATTCTTCTAATGTAAATTGATGCACTGTTAAATATTGAGCCATTTCTATTCCTACATAGCGCAAGTGCCAAGGTTCATAAATAATTTTTGTAATTTCTTCTTTCCCTTCAGGGTAACGGATAATAAATCCATACCTCCAGCAGTTCTCTGCCATCCACTGAGCCTCTTTCGTTTTTGCAAAATCAGCGTTAAAGCGTTTTCCTATCCAAGCTTTGCTAATAACATCAATTCCAAGGCCTGTTTGATGATCGCTGGACCCCGGATAAGCCACTGCTCCATCATCTTTTCCCTTGTTTTTTTCAAGACGATTATAGTACATGGTGTTTTGGGTTTTATAGCTTCTATAGCCACTATGTGCATATAAGGTTACTCCCTCTTCCTTAGCCTCTTGAAACATTTCTTCCAAGGCATCGGATGCCACTTGCCGCATTTTAATGGAGCTACTGGAAGTTTTTCTTACTTTAATATCTACCAAATCTTCAGGAATATATGCTTCATCCAACAAGTATTCTCTATTTACTAAACGGCCATACTCTCCGTGAATATTTTCTAACAATGTTTCTGTTTCCTGTAGCCCAGGTAATAGCAAAGCTGCTATAGTGGCTATTAAAGCCCCAAAAACAAAAAATCTCTGTATTCTTTTTTGGGATCGATACCTCTTAGTCAAATTCTCCCTCTTCCCACATTAAAAGTTTCTCTAAACTTTCTTTTTGATAGTTAATCATATATATTTCCATTGGCACTTTCATTTCCTTTATTGCTGTAGCATGTTCTTTTCCAACATAGCGAATATGCCAAGGTTCATAACGATATCCGGTAATCTCTTCAAACCCCTCTTGGTAGCGTATAATAAAACCGAAGCGATGGGCATTTTCCGCCACCCAAATTCCCGCCTCTGTTTGTCCAAACTTAGGATTTAATCCTACATTTACCCCTTTTGCGCCTATATCCATAGCCAACCCCAACTGATGCTCACTGGCCCCAGGTAAAGCCACATACTCATTTGCTTTTTCTTTGCTTTTTACCTTGTCTAATTTATTTTGATAAATGGTTTTTTGCTTGGAAAAACTTCGATAGCCCGAGGTGGTTGTAAGAAGGATATTCTCTTCATTTTTAGCTGCTTCAAACATTTCTTCCAATGCCTTTGCAGCATCTTCACGCATCTTTTGTGTGTTCCCTTTTATTTGAGGCTTTACTGTTGACGGAACATAGTTTTTATCAATTTGATGTTCTCGATTCACCAAAAACAAGGTTCCTTCAATATTTTTTTGTGGAACAATGTCATCAGCAGCATTTGCCATTAATCCTATTGTTAGCATCATCATAGAAAGAACTTCTTTTACCACAACAAACTCCTTTTTCCTTAGCTTATTCTATTATTGTCTCCTCGCTATATAAAAGAAAATCTTT
>CAZEIB010000105.1:0-7814 GCA_964511785.1 uncultured Oscillospiraceae bacterium | reverse complement strand
TAATGGCTAAAAAACCTGAGTTTGTAATACAACATGCTGTTAAAGGTATGTTGCCTAAAAACCCTTTAGGAAGAAAAATGGGCAAAAAACTTTTTGTTTATGCAGGCCCAGACCACGTTCACCAAGCACAACAGCCGCAAGCGCTGGAACTAAGATAACGGGAGGAGTGAAATACAATGGCTCAAAATATTCATGCAGTTGGTCGTCGTAAGAAGGCCGTTGCCCGTGTCCGTTTAGTTCCCGGTGAAGGAAATATTATCATCAACAAACGTGACATTGACAACTATTTTGGTTTAGAAACCTTAAAAATGACTGTTCGCCAACCTTTGGTTCTTACCAACACAGGCAGTCAATTTGACATTTTGGTAAATGTTAGAGGCGGTGGTTATACCGGTCAAGCAGGTGCTATCCGTCACGGTATTAGCCGTGCACTTTGCAAAGCTAACCCGGAATTACGCCCCGAGATTAAAAAAGCAGGCTTTTTAACCCGTGATCCTAGAATGAAGGAACGGAAGAAATACGGACTTCGTGGTGCACGTCGTGCTCCTCAGTTCTCTAAACGTTAATATTTCTTTATATAATAAAACCACTCGCAGTTGTGAGTGGTTTTATTGTTATTACAAGATCAAAAAATGAAGCTGCCTTCCTTTCAAAAGGAAAGCAGCTTCATTTTTGACAACCTGTTTTTTAAAGGAATTCCTCCAATTATTACAAAAGCAATTTTCATTATATCCATTACCACAAAGGGGTATACTGTAAGCACCAAGGCTTGATTGAGAGTGGTGCCTGCCGTAAAAGAAAACCATAAGGTTCCTGAAAAATATAACAAACTTTGCACAAGAACCATAGCTAAAAAAAGCTTGCTTATTTCTTTTATTTGTTCTATTTTCTTCGCTTTTTTCTTTTTTTCAAAGCCGTTCATAAAAAAGGAAACTAGCCAAGCTACAAAGGGATAAGCCATTAAAAATCCCCCTGTAGGCCCGAATAAAATTCCTATTCCTCCTTTAAAACCGCTATATACAGGCATGCCCACAGCCCCTAAAAAAACATATCCTATTTGTGTCCAAAAAGCCTCCTTTGGCAGTAAAAATATTCCTGCAAAATACACTGCCATTATTCCAAAAGAAACAAGAATAAAACAAGCTTTATTATGTGGTGCAGATTTAGTTATAGAATTACCAGTAATATTTTCCACAGCAACAGCTGACAAATTTGCTTTTGGTGGAATTGAAAAAAATGAAAATTTAAAATTAACATTAATTGAAATTTGTGATAAAATTGCAGTAACCGCTGTAAACATAGCCATTAAAGCTATTTCTTTCGTTTTTATCCCTTTTTTCAATCTTTTTCCCCTACTATTATCTCTGTTCTTCATTTTATATAACCCTTGCTCCAAAAGGCATTAAAGACAGTTTTGCCATTTTGAAGCATTGTTTTCCAAAGGGAATTCCAATAATGGTAATATAAAAAATACAACCTAATATTAAACTCTCTACAGCCAAAACCACACCGCTAACCAAAAGCCATACAACATTTAACAATAAAGAAATTCCACCTCCACCATAAATAACTTCCTTTCCAAAAGGGAAAAAAGCCAATTTTGCCATTTTAAAACATTGTTTGCCAATAGGAATTCCTACTATTGTAATAGACCATAAAACACCTGCAAGGGTCCAGCTTAACCCCATAATCCCTCCGCCAAAGATAAACCAAATGATATTTCCTATACAACCCACTTTACTTCCTCCTTTTACTCATTAAACTATACCACACCCTCTTTTAAAAAATGGATGTTTTTTCTATTTCTAATTTAAGGTTAATCTTCTTTTTATTTTATGAATATACCTATATCCATAAGGATTATCTATTCCTTTACATTTTTCCACTTATCGTTTATGCTTTATATAGATTAAGTCTATTTAAATAAGCTTTGGAAGGAGCTTTATTGCTATGAAAGAAAAAATCAAAATGTTCATTGATTTTTCCGGATTGGATTCTTACATTGCCGGTGAAAAAGTCTTGCTACACTTACAAAAAAAAGGATTTCCACTTTCTCTTATCACTTTTTGTAGTTATCAGGCTTACCCGGCAAAAGACAACTACAATAAAAATTTTTTGCTTAACCAAAGCCGCCTTTATAATTGGAGTATTCCACGTACTAGAGAACGGTATAACGACTTTGTTTCTCAGGGAAAACTTTTAGGCATTCATGTTTCTCTTAAAAAAATTATTGATGTTAATTCACGCAATGCTCATATAGGTTTTCAATATGCAAAAGCCCATCATAAGGAAATTGAATATTTTGAAGCCACTATGGCAGCAATATTTGTAGAAGGAAAAAACCTTTCTTTAATTGAAGAAGTTGGAAACATTTTACAAATCCTTCAATTAAATAAGAAAGACTTTTTTTCTCATATTAATTTCTTTGATAAAAAAATTACAGAAGACATGCTTTATGCTGCCAGGCTAAATGTAAATGAAGCACCTACCTTTATTAAAAATGAAAAGGCGATTTTTACCGGAATTCCTGATGAGGACATTTTAGACAAATTGTTTTTCCACTAAAAAAGGAACTATACAGTTCCTTTTTTAGTCCATCTATTCAGTTCTTATTCTTCCCAAGTAAATTTAAAATCTACATCGTATTTTTCTCTTGCATCTGTTAAAGACTTCATTACATTTTCATTTAATGGAACACCGGTTTTACTTCTTTCTAAAAATGCAAGGTATTCTTTTTCACCGGCAGTATAAATCCGCTCTTCTCCCTTAGATTTTTTTGAAGCACGTAATTCTCTTAAAATATCTCCGGTAATCTTTTTAAAATCTTTTGGGTCAATGAAAGCTTCAATATCTATAGCAATAAAGAAGTGTCCTAATTTATGAGGTTGAACTTCTCCATTTGGCCCTACACCGGACAATTGTTGTAAGAAAGAACCACCTTGTAAAGCAGCAGATAAAATTTCGACTACAGTAGCATAGCCATAGCCTTTGTATCCGCCCAGTTCTTCCCCAATACCGCCAAGAGGTGCCAAGGCACATTCTCCTGTGCCAAAACCTTTTAAGGCTATATTTGCATCTGTTACAGGATCACCATTGTTATCAATCACCCAGCCAGCAGGCAAAGGTTTGTTAATTCTGGCATAGTGCTCAATTTTTCCTCTTTGAGAAATGGAGGTAGCACAGTCTAAAACAAAATCAAATTCTTCGTCTGTGGGCATACCAAAGGTTAAAGGATTCGTTCCTAGCATGTTTTGAACCCCAAAAGTAGGAGCAATAGAAGGGCGAGCATTGGTGCCGGTAATCCCAATCATATTTTCTTTAGCTGCCATAGAAGCATAGTACCCTGCAATACCGTAGTGGGTAGAGTTTCTTACAACTACCATTCCTAAGCCATGTTCCTTGGCTTTTTCAATAGCCATGTTCATCGCTTTATAGCTTACTACATGGCCCATCCCATGGTTCGCATCTAATACGGCAGTAGCTTTATAATCTCTAATCACATCAATTTTAGTAGTAGTGTTCATAATCCCTTCTTCGATACGATCTAAATAAATAGGTTTAAAACGTCCTACTCCATGGGAGTCAATTCCCCTTTTGTCAGACTCAATTAAAACTTCGGCAGTAATTTTGGCTTCATTTTCAGGCATACCTACTTTGGTAAAGGTTTTAACCATTAACTCTTCCAGCTTGTCAAAACTTTCATATTTTGTTGCCATTATTTATTCCTCCTCCTATTCAGTTGATAATACTTCTACCCTTCAAATATACCATATTTCCCTTTTTTTAACAATCCTTCTTCCTGTTGATTATTACTGTATCAATCTATTTTTTAATTTTTGAACACTTCACTGTTTTAAAATTAATTCTTTATATTCACGGATAAATCTTTTGCAAAAAACAAATCTGGTTTTCCCGGGCCACTTGCATTTGGCAAAACTCCTACCAAGGTAAAACCTATTTTTAAATAAAAGCCTCCCGGATGGTGACCTGCTTTGAATTTTGTCATTTTATCAGGAAGGTTTTCATATAGGTTAATATTTGCAAAGGAGGTTTCTCCCTCTTCACTATCATCATCACTTCCTGCCCAAAGGGTTAATCCTCCTTTTTCTTTTGCAATGCTTTCTAAAGCCGTTACAAGTTTTTCTCCTATTCCCTGACCACGGTACTTTTCTTTTACTGCTAAAGGATGTAGTTCAAACACCCGTCCATCATATTCAGGGGCTAACATTCCAGCCCAACCAACCACTTCCTCTTCAATTAAGGCACAAAGAAGGATATTTTCCGGAATTAATCTCTCTTGAATTTCCCTCATGGCTTCTTCAAGGTTTTTCCATCCCCTTGGAAGGCTATTTGTTAAAATTTCACCACATTGAAGAAGTTGTTCTGAGTTTATCAGAGCCATATTTTTTATGATAAGCATTTTCATTCTCCCTTTTCTGTTTTTTCCAGTTTAACAAAAGCCTAAATTTTTGTAAATTTTTATCCTTCCTTGTCAGGTTTGCATTTTTTTGCTTTAATAATAGTATCTCTATTACTTATTTATGAAAAGGAGCAGAATAATGCTATTTGTTTGTTATCCTAATTGTTCCACCTGTAAAAAGGCCCAAAAATGGTTGGATCACCATTCCATTCCCTATACCCTACGAAATATTAAAAATGAAAACCCTTCTCTGGAGGAACTTCGAACATGGCATCAACAAAGTGGTTTTCTATTAAAAAAGTTTTATAATACCAGTGGCCAAGCCTATAGAAGCCTTAACTTAAAAGAGAAGCTACCTACTATGAGCCAAGAAGAGCAGTTGGCTTTACTTGCAAGTGACGGCATGCTGGTAAAACGCCCCATTGTTGTAAAAGAAAACCTTGTGTTGGTAGGTTTTAATGAAGAAGACTGGGAAAAAAACCTTTAAAAAAGTAGCCAAGCATTTAAAACAACATGCTTGGCTATTTTTTTCAATTCTTTTTTCTTGATACACTATAGGGTTTTAAATTTTTCTCCCTTTAAGGTTTTTTGAAGCAATAAAACACTTGCTATTAAACAAATTCCTTCACTAATGGTAGGTACCCACCAAATTCCGGCTCCTCCCCATAGGGTGGTTGCAATCCATAGCCCAAGCAGTATAAACACAAGGCCTCTTCCTAGAGAAATAATCATAGAAGGAAGGGGTTTTTCTACTGCTGTTAGCCATCCGCTTACCACTACATTAAACCCAACTAATAAAAAACTAACGGAGAAAGTTCTAAACACTTGTACGCTATATTCACGCAAAGCTTGGTTTTCCGAGGAGATATAAATACCTACAATAGCAGGCGTAAAAATTACTCCAACAAGACCAATCACCAAGGTAATTAAAACCTGAGCCTTTAAACCATATTTAAGCAGTTTTTTTGTATTGCCAATTTCCCTTCTACCATACATATAACTAACCAGTGGCTGCATTCCCTGGGCTACCCCGGTTAAAGACATCACAAGCAAGGTATTTACATAGGCTACAATGGTGTAGCTTACAATGGCGCCTTCATTTAAAAAAGTTAAAATAGCATGGTTAAACATAAATACCATTATTCCCGCAGAAAAATCGGTAATACCACTGGCAAGGCCCAGACGCATGGTTCTTGTCAGGCGCTTAAAAGAAAAAGTGAATTTAGTAAAATGGAATCTTGATTTTTTCCCAAAAAAGTAAAAGGCAAAGCCTATGGTTACAACAAGTTGTGAAAGGCCGGTAGCAAAAGCTGCGCCGAAAACCCCCCAGGGAATTACAAAAACAAATACATAGTCTAAAATACAGTTGGTAATAGCACCTAGGGTAATCATTACTGTAGCCATTTTAGGCTTACCATCGGCTTTTATTAAAATTTCAAAATAGTAAGAAAAAATAAAACAGGGGCTAAAAGCAGCAACCGTTGAAATATAGGTAACCACATAATTCATGGTGTTTTCTGTAGCCCCTAACATTTTAGCAATGGGATTTGCATTTAGCAAAATCACTACAATAAATAAAAGGCTTACAATTCCTATAGTCATCATGTTTTGCGTATAAGCCTCATTTACCGTTTTTTGATCCTTTTGCCCAAAAGCAATGGATACAATGGTTGAAGTGCCCACAGCAAACATAATGGATACTGCAAATAAAAAATTTACAAAAGGAAGGGAAATATTAACCGCCGCTAAGGCCGTTTCTCCTACCCCTCTGGCTACAAACATTCCGTCTACCATGGTGTAAAGAGCAAATACCCATTGGGCAATTACCGAAGGAATAACATATTGAATAAAATTCTTTTTTAATGATTTTTCTTTTTGTAACATAAAACCCTTTCTTTCTCATCATTTATCAGACTCTTTGCCTTGTCTCCTATTTTAAACCTTGGTATAATACCAATGTCAAGGTTTAGTGATTTGAGGTGCATTTTATGGAAGGCTATTTTAAAATTGGCGAGCTGGCTAAACTATATGATATTGGAACTGACAGCATTCGTTATTACGAAAAACTGGGATTAATTACCCCTGTTCGTGGTGAAAACGGTTACCGCTTATACAGTATTAATGAAATATGGCGAATGAACGTCATTCGAGATTTACGTAGTTTAGGTTTTTCTATGAACCATATTGGTGAGTACTTATCCCAAAGAAGTGTAGAAAACACCATTCATCTTTTAGAAGAAGAGTTAAAACACATTGAAAAAAAAGAAGAAAAACTTAAACAGTTAAAAAAAAATGTTCATCATCGGTTAAATGCCATTGAAGTTGCTAAGGAGAAAACCATTGGTGTTGTAGAAAAAGTCTATTTTCCTAAACGAAACTGTCATGAAATCTACTCTTCCTTCTCTCAAGATGGACAAATGGATTTAATCTTAAAGCAACTTTTAAATAAATTGCACAACCGCTTACATATTATCGGCAATACCCAAATAGGTTGTCGTATGAATGAAGCCAGTGTAGAAAAAAAAGATTTTCATACTTATGATAGTGTTTTTATTGTAGATGATACCCATAAGG
The DNA here is from genome assembly GCA_964511785.1 of uncultured Oscillospiraceae bacterium. Classification (GTDB taxonomy): domain Bacteria; phylum Bacillota; class Clostridia; order Christensenellales; family Aristaeellaceae; genus CAYFQH01. Next base: position 820 of record CAZEIB010000105.1, on the reverse strand, counting down.
ATACCAATAGTTTTATTAAAGAAGGTTATTATCTTACCCTGCGCTATAAAGGCAACACTAATGAAGGGCACCGTTACGTCCCTCTTCTTTTTGAGTATGCCAAAAACCATCAACTAACCATATCTAAAGCCATTGTTGAATTGGTGTTAATTGATATACATGAAGCCAGTAACTATGGGGAACATATTACAGAATTGCAAGCGCTAATCTTATCCCTTTAACAACCTATGAAAGGAGCATAGTTGTATGAATACCATTAAGGCTTTAAGCCACCTTGTTCAAAACAGTCACTATTTAGTTTTCTTTGGGGGTGCAGGGGTATCCGTTCCCTCAGGCATTCCCGATTTTAGAAGTGCTACAGGCTTATATAGTCAAAAATACCACAAGCATTTTTCCCCAGAAGAACTAATCTCCCACACTTTTTACAAAAACTATCCTGAAGAGTTTTTTGCCTTTTATAAAAACCATCTTCTATATCCTAAAGCTTTGCCCAATGCTTGCCACAACGCTTTGGCTATTTTAGAAGAAAAAGACCTTTGTAAAGCTGTTATTACACAAAACATCGACGGCCTTCATCAAAAAGCCGGTAGCAAAAAAGTTTATGAACTCCATGGTTCCGTTCACCGGAATTACTGTGAAAAATGCCATCATTTTTATAAGTTAAAAACCTTTATGGCCTTTGAAGAAATCCCTTATTGCATTAAATGCCAAGGAAGAATTAAGCCCGACGTCGTACTTTATGAAGAGTCTTTAAATCAAAAAATATTATCCGCCGCTATAGAAGAAATTCGCAAAGCCGATACCTTGATTATAGGAGGTA
>CAZEIB010000104.1:0-7832 GCA_964511785.1 uncultured Oscillospiraceae bacterium | reverse complement strand
TCGTCCATCCAGACAAAAGCTTTTCTTATGCTTTTTTCCAAGTTTTTTTAGAAAGTATTTCTCTTGGAAAACAACATTCAAATCCCGGCCTTAATTCCTCCTTACGTTTTGCTCCACCTATTCATAACGGTTCTCCCTATTTTCTTTTATATCATCAGCCTAATGAGGAGTCTGTTCCCCATTACTGTAAAAAAGTTTTTTTCTGTGAAACTTCTGAGGAAAGTTTGAATCACTACCTCTTTTCTCTTTCTCCATGGCCAATTTATCTTTTAGATATCTCTATTGATTTAGAAAAACATCTTACTGGTTTACCCCATACTTCTTTACGCCCTTTATCTCTTACTACTATTGAAGGTTGGTTTTTGGAAAAATCCAATATTTTTAAAGACGCTTCTTCTTTCATTCAAAAAATCACTTCTCTTTTCCCTCAATTTCCCTTTAGATATATCCAGCTTTTTCATCATTATGTTGATCAAACTGCAGATTTATCAGACAATGGTATTATTGGAAGTATGGATGTTGGTTTATCTCTTTTCTTACTACCTCTGCTTTCTTCTAATAAAAAGCTTTCTAAGGAAGAAGAAACTTTTCTCAGTAGTTTTCCCTTTACAAAAGCGTTGTTTCATAAAATAAAAAAGTTGTTCTAAATCCAGCCTCAACATCTCATTCTATAAGAAAATCACTTTTTCAATCCATGTACTGTATTGTGCTTTTTTGTACAGTGCATGGGTTTTCTTTTGTTTATATTGCAAAATTTCAATCAAAATAAAAATCTCCAAATTTATTTTAATGAATTTCTTCATAAAAGATAAATTTGGAGATTTTAAAATAGTCTCTCTGCTATTCCATAACTGCCATTTGATTTGTTCCATCATCCCACAGTCGCTCTAAATGATAAAACTCTCTTTGCTCTTGATGAAAAACATGGACAATGATTTCATTATAATCTAATACAATCCATCTACCTTCTTGGTGCCCCTCACGGCGCAGTAAAGAATATCCTTCATTAGCCATAGCCTCATCCACCCCTTGGGCTAAGCTTTTTACTTGTATAGAAGATTGTCCCGAGGCGATTACCATTGCCTCTGTAATTACCGTTAATTGAGAAACATCAAAGGCTACAATTTCTCTGCCTTTTTTATCATCCAGAGCCTTTAGAGCAATTTCGACCATGCTTTTCACTTTCCATCAAATTCTCTCTACCTTTCCATCCATTTTTTTACTTGATATATTGTAGGTTCAATTGTTTTTCCTGATTGCCTCATTGTTTCAATTGAATAGCAAACACTCATCAGAAAAGCTTTTTCCAAATTTTCTTTAGCCATTTTTCTAATTTTTTCCAATTTGGCAGTAGACTGACGCATTGGTTCAATCCCGTCTGCTAAAAATACTATCATCTCTAACCTTTTCATTGGTACAGCACCTGTTGTATGGTTTTCAATTGCTATCAGCACTTCCTCATCTTCCACCATAAAAAGCTTTTTACACAGCTGTGCTCCCGCATAACTATGTAAAAGCGCTGAAGAGTTCCACATTTGTTCGGAAAAATTTTCCTTTTTTTCCATCAAAATATTTTGCATTTCCTCAAGGCTTAACTCTTTTCCACAGTCATGTAAAAGTCCTGCCAGTGTTGCCTTAAGCATATCTTCACCATGACATGCTGCCAATTTAATACAAGTAACCATTACAGACAAACTATGAGCCAAGCGCCATACGCCAATAAGCCTGCGTAATTTTTCAAAAATTCCCTCTCCATTGATTAGCAGGGGCTTAGCCCCATAAAGACCCAAAAGAGCAATATACCCTCTAACTTGATAAGGCATAGGCAATACAAGAGGTGATTTTCCTGTTTCTATCTCTTTTTTAATATTAGTTGAAGAAATCTCTTTGCGCTCCATGGTCAAATATTGATAGGAAACCTTATTACTCACCTTTTTCCCTTTTAGCGAATATGTTTCTACTTCTCTTGGTGCTACCAAAAAGGTACACATTGCATATACTTCCTCAGCATTTTTCCAAGTATGAAGCTGATATAAAGTATCTTCACCAATAATAAAAAACCATTCACTGTTTTTAAAGTGTTCTTTTAGCCAAGTTAAGGTATCTACCGAGTAGGTAACTCCTTCTCTTTCCATTTCAACTAAAGAAATCTCAAAGTTTTTGTGTCCCGCTATGGCAAGTTCCACCATTTCTTGTCTCTTGTCATCTGCTACTGCGGATAATTTTTTGTGAGGAGGTTGTTTGGTTGGTATAAAAAGCACTTTATCTAAACCATATTCCTTAAAGGCTTGCTGGGCTAGCTGAATATGATAGGAATGAATTGGGTTAAAGCTCCCTCCTAGTATCCCTATTCGTTCTTTCTTTTTTTGGGTTTTCTGTCTATTTTCCATTTTCAATTTGCTTAATTACTTCATCTAAAGCTGCTTTTAGCTGTATATCTGCTAAATCTCCAAAAGCATACATACCAATATCTCCTTCAGGCAAGTTTACTTCAATGTTCGGTGCAATTCCTTTTTCATGTACTTCCTTCTCTAAGGGAGTAAAGTATTGAGCTGTAGTTAGTTGCATACCCGACCCATTAAAACCAACAGGGCGAACGCTTTGTACTACTCCCTTTCCAAAGGAATTAACACCCATAATGGTTGCAATTTCATAATCTTTTAATGCTCCTGACAATAGTTCGGATGCAGAAGCGCTATGTTCGTTAATTAGCACCACCAAAGGAATATCTATAGCCCCTTTTGTGGAGTAGCTGTAGTCTTTCTTTCCCTCACGATCTTCGGTATAGGTAATAACTTGTTTTCCATCAATAAACTCATCTGCAATGGAAAGAGCATCTGTTAACCATCCACCCGGGTTATCTCGTAAATCAATAATCAATCCTTTTGCCTCTTGTTTTAATAATTCATCAAGAGCTTTTTTAAAAGCAGCATAACTATTTTGAGAAAAGTTATATAAGGCAATATAACCCACTTGCTCATCTAACATCATATATTCTTCAGAGTTGGTTTTCACATCTTCACGAGTAAGGTTAAAAACAATGTTTTCCTCTCCTCTTTTTACCTCAATTTCAACCGTTCCACCAACTTCTCCTCGCATAATGTCAACAGCCTCATTAATGGTGTGGGGGGTTACTTCAAGGTCTTCAACTCGAATCAGCTGATCTTTTTTTAGAATTCCGCCTTTTTCAGCGGGTGTATTTCTAAAAACTCTACTTATAACACAAGTATATTCTTCAAAAGAAGTGGTAATTTGCATTCCAACCCCTACATATTCCCCTTCATCTTCCTCCCACATTTTTGCATACTCCTCAGGAGTATAATAAAAAGTATATGGATCACCAAGGGAGGCCAAAAAGCCTTTCTTCGCACCATAGAGCATGGTTTCTTCATCAACTTCTTTATAAAAGGTTTCTTCAACAATCTTCTCCATTCTTTCAATTTCAGCATACTTTTGATATACTTCCACAAGGTTTTCATATTCTTTTTTAGAAATTGTAATAACTTCTCCTTCTTCTTTTTGTGGATTATCAAAAACACTTTGACTGAACTCTGGCAAAGAAAGACCTTTTTGAATTCCAGTTATTTCCTCACAAGCAGTTAATAAAAACAACATGGCAATCAATAAAATAATGACACTCTTTTTTTTCATTTGTTATGTTTCTCCTCAAACACGTTCTTTATAAAATATTTCATTTGCCCCTTTTCGCATTTCTAAAAGCAATTTGAATGTAACTGCATCTTGAAACTTTCTCAAATCCAGCCCCATCACTCGTTGCACTTTGTCCAACCGATATACCAGTGTATTTCTATGGATGTATAGTTGTCTGGCAGTGTCTGACAGGTTCAAGTCTTTTTCAAAAAACATTTCAATGGTTTGAAGCATTTCATCGTTAAAGAGCCTAGCTGTTTTTCTGTTAAAAATCATTTCAGGGTATTTTCTGGTTAATTCTACAGGTAATTCTGCCATAAACCTTTCTAAAATCATCTTCTCATACAAAAAGACCGATGCTTTTTTTTGAAAAATCCTTCCAATTTCTACACTCTTTTTCCCTTGCCTATAGCTAATTCCTAGTCCTTCAACTTGTTTCATTCTGTTTCCAATACCAATGGTTACTTCAATTCCCATTTCTGTCACAATGGTTTCCTGTAGCGCTTCGGCAAACTGAAATACTTCTTCTTGGGTTTTTAGTTCTTTTAAGTTTTGTAAAAGAACTACTGTATGTTTACTCATTTCTATTAAAACATCATCTTCGTTTTGAGGAACGATGTCTTTTAACAAAGAAAAACAATCTTGTTTTTCAATACGGTCAATATAAAAAACAAAGGCACCTCGTTCCATTTCAACGGGAATTTGATATTCTTTTGCAATCATTAATACATCTTGCCCATAAATTTCTTCTCGAAGTATTCTACGATAAACATCATATACATTTTCTATACTGGTAGGTTGATTAAGAATACTCTTGGCCAAATTACTGGCAAGAATTAAAATATTAGCACCGCCTTGTACACTTTGGTTGCATGCAAAAACAAATTCAGGATTTTCTTCGCTTTGATAAAATAAATTTGTTCCAAAAGAAAACACCCCGCCTTGAGGCAAGCTTTCCGGAAATTTCACTTCTCCTGCCATAGGCCCTTTTATCACTTTTCCCTGATGGGTGAATAAATATATTTGATCTGATAACTGTCCTAATATCGATAGTAATTTTTTTATCCCCTGCTCATCTACATGCATCCTTATACCTCCAATATATGAACTAAAGTTTATTATAGCATGTTCTTTCTTTTGTGGAAAGATTTTCCTCTATTTTTCCAACTTTCCCCTATTTCTTAGTTTTATTTATATAAAAAATTCCTCCTAAAGTAGAAAGCGACTTTGGGAGGAATTTTTATATTATTTTTTTACAAAATTATTCTGTTAATAAGGTTTCTTCTGTATCTTTATCAAAGAAATGTAAATGATTTACATCAAAAGCAATTTGAATTTTTTGCCCAGGGCGACTGGTTGTACGAGGTTCTACCCTAGCTACTACGTTATCTTCTTTGCCATTCACTTTTAAGTATAAATAAGTCTCTGCACCTAAAAGTTCTGATACTTCAACATCGGCATTAATTGTTGCCTTCGGTAAGTTTTCTATTACTACTTGAGAGTCATGAATGTTTTCCGGACGAATACCCATGAAAACTTCTTTGCCAATATAGCTTTCATCTTTTAGTTTGGCAATTTTTCCGGCAGGTACTTCAATTTTATTATCACCGAAAATTGCATACACTTCTTTACCTTCTTTAACCAATTGAGCTTCGAAAAAGTTCATTTGAGGGCTACCGATAAAGCTAGCAACAAACAAGTTAGCAGGCCTGTCATATAAAGTTTGTGTAGGTCCAACTTGTTGAATAAAGCCGTCTTTCATAACAACAATTCTGGTTCCCATGGTCATAGCTTCTGTTTGGTCATGGGTAACGTAAATAAAAGTAGTTTGTAACCTTTGGTGAAGCTTGGTAATTTCTGTACGCATAGCTACACGAAGCTTTGCATCTAAGTTAGAAAGAGGTTCGTCCATTAAGAAAACTTTAGGTTCACGAACAATAGCACGTCCTAAGGCTACACGTTGACGTTGTCCACCAGACAAAGCCTTTGGTTTACGGTTTAACAAGTGGGTAATATCTAAAATTTTTGCTGCTTCCTCTACACGTCTTTTAATTTCGTCTTTTGGAGTTTTCCTTAGTTTTAATCCAAAAGCCATATTATCATACACGGTCATATGAGGGTATAATGCATAGTTTTGGAAAACCATAGCGATATCACGATCTTTAGGAGCAACATCATTCACTAAGCGATCTCCGATGTACAGTTCCCCATCACTAATTTCTTCTAATCCGGCTACCATCCTTAATGTAGTAGATTTACCGCAACCAGAGGGACCAACTAATACAATAAACTCTTTGTCTTCAATATCTAAGCAGAAATCGCTAACAGCGGTTACTCCACCTGGATATGTTTTGTAAATGTTTTTTAGGGTTACACTTGCCATAAAATAGCCTCCTTATTATTAAGTACATTATAAATGTGCTTTTCTTTACTGTTCTTATTATACCCAGTAATTAGCTAAAATGAAATGGTGTAAAGATACAAAATTTATTTGAATTATTTGGTCATGATGTATAGTATGGCTGTTTTTTAACCATTTTCTACATCTTTTTCTTTTTCGTCTTTTGTATATTCTCTTCTAAGTGTACCCTGATTATCCTTAAAACAACAAAAAAGGTTAGGAAATTTCCTAACCTTTTTCTATTGTTGCATTTGTAAGTCTTGTCTCGCCCGCCTAATTCCTTGTATTTTTTCTGACAGCACTTGATCTGTTTCATCTAATAAAGAATCTAAATATTGATACATTTCCTGATGAAGGGTTTCCATGTGCTCTTTAGTGCTTTGTATTAATTCATCCGCTTCCACCTGTGCTCTGGCAGTAACTTCCTGCTCGCTTACTAGGGCATCTGCATGAGCTTGAGCATCTTGTACCAAATTATTTGCATGCTCTGTTGCATCGGCAATCATACGATTGGCCTGATCCACACTGTTACGATAAATTTCTTCTGCCTTTACTTGGGCATTCTGAGTGGTGGATTGGGCTGATTTGTTCGCATCCTCCGTCATATGAAGAGCCTGATTTTTTGCTTCTGTTACAGTATTCTCTGCTTGATTTTTTGCATCATGAATTATGGTTGTTTCATTTTCAATAATAGCTTTGGCTTGTTTTACTTCGTTAGGAAGTTGGTCGTAAATCAGCTGAATAATTTCTCTCATTCGTGCTTTATCAACCATTACCAAGTCGCTTAAAGGAATTTTTTTACCGTTTACAAGCATTGCATCCATTTCTTCTAAAAGAACATCTAATCTTTGTGCCATGTTTTTCACCTTTTCCTTATAAGATTATTGTTTCGTATATTCCTTCACTTCATTTAATATCACCTTTGGAATCAGTTGGCTAACGTCTCCTTTTAAAACTGCAATTTCTCTTACAGCACTGGAGGAAATATAGGCATACTCAGGGGCTGTCATCATAAAAAGGGTTTCAACCTGAGGAAACATTTGATGGTTTAGTTGAGCCATTTGAAATTCGTTTTCAAAGTCTGTTACAGCTCTTAACCCTTTTAAAATAACCTGTGCCTTTTTCTCTCTTGCATAGTCAATTAGAAGGCCGTTAAAACTGTCTATTTCAATGTTTTTTAAGTGGGCGCAACTGGCTCTGATTAATTCTTTTCTTTTTTCAATAGGCATCCATCCTCCCTGTTTGGAAGGATTTTTTAAAACTGCAATAATGACTTTATCAAATACATTGGCCCCCCGTTGGATAATATCAAGATGCCCCAAGGTAATAGGGTCAAAACTGCCAGGATAGATGCAAATTTTTTCCTTCATGGTTTCCTCCTATGCCTTTTGGTAAAAGCTTATCATTGTATCTCCATATTTTCTTTGATCAGTCATCCTAAGGCCTTCCATAGAGGGGAGCTTCATTTGACAATCATGTTCATATACAATCATTCCATTATTATGTAAGGTTTCTTTTTTAAGAATGGTTTCAAATATTTTTTCCTGTTTCTGCATATCATAAGGGGGATCGATGAATATGATATCAAACTTCATTTTATTATCACTAATTTTTATTAAAGCTTTTTCCCATTTTAAAGGTAAAACTGTGGTTTTTTCTTGGTAGCAGAGGAATTCTATATTTCTTCTTATTGCCTCAAGGGCATTTCGATTCATCTCTACTAAAACAGCCTCCTTTGCCCCCCGGCTAATGCTTTCAAGGGCTAAAGCTCCACTACCTG
>CAZEIB010000103.1:5203-7856 GCA_964511785.1 uncultured Oscillospiraceae bacterium | reverse complement strand
ACCGGTGAAGAGTTAGCAGAAATTGATCCTAAAGTAGCCTTGCTTTCTTTTTCAACTAAGGGTAGTGCAAAACATCCTTTAGTTGATAAAGTGCAACAAGCTGTAGCCCTTATAAAAGAGCAGGCTCCTGAGTTAGCGGTAGATGGGGAACTTCAAGCAGACGCAGCGCTTGTTCCCAGTGTTGGAGAACTGAAAAGCCCGGGCAGTACAGTAGCAGGGCATGCCAATGTGCTAATTTTTCCTGATTTACAAGCAGCCAATATTGGCTATAAACTGGTACAGCGTTTGGCTGGAGCAGAAGCAGTAGGCCCTATTTTACAGGGAATAGCAAAACCTGTAAACGATTTAAGCCGTGGAGCTTCTGTGGAAGATATTATAAATGTAGTAGCTATTACCGCTGTAAAAGCAATGACTAAATAACAAAAGGAGTTATCAACATGAAAATATTAATCCTTAATGCTGGTTCCTCTTCTTTAAAATATCAAGTAATTGATATGAAAAACGAAGATATTATTGCAAAGGGTTTGGTAGAGCGCATTGGAATTGAAGGTAGTAATATCAAACAAAAATCAGATAAAGGGGAATTTGCTAAAGAGGCCCCTATGAAAAACCATGTAGAAGGCATTAACTATATGTTAGAGGCTTTAACCGATAAAAAAACCGGAGTACTAGCCTCTATGGAAGAAATTGGCGCTGTAGGTCATAGGGTGCTTCATGGTGGAGAAAAATTCTCAGGTTCTGTACTAGTAACAGATGCGGTAATTGATGCCATTGAGGAAAATATTCCTCTTGGACCGCTACATAATCCGGCTAACTTAATGGGGATTAGGGCTTGTCAGGAAATTATGCCCAAAACGCCAAATGTTGCTGTATTTGATACGGCTTTTCATCAAACCATGCCTCCTAAAGCCTTTATGTATGGGGTGCCTTATGAGTATTATGAAAAGCTAAAAGTACGCAGATATGGCTTTCATGGTACAAGCCATCGCTATGTTAGCAAACGGGCTGCAGAGTTTTTAGGCTTACCTGAAAAAGGCTTAAAAATGGTTACCTGCCACTTAGGTAACGGGTCTTCCATCGCAGCTGTAAAAGATGGAAAATGTGTTGATACTTCTATGGGGTTAACTCCTTTAGAAGGGGTGCTGATGGGTACACGTTCCGGTAATCTAGACCCTGCTGTGGTGCAGTTTATTGCAAATAGTGAAGAGTTAACAGTAGACGAAGTACTTAATATCTTAAATAAAGAATCCGGTTTAGTAGGTATTTCTCAAAAGTCCAGTGATATGAGAGACATTGATGAACTGGCTGACAAAGGAGATAAAAAAGCCATTTTAGCCAGAACTATGTTAGATTATGGAATTCGAAAATATATCGGGTCTTATGCGGCAGCTATGGGCGGGGTAGACGTTATTGTATTTACAGCCGGTATTGGGGAAAATAATCAATACTTGCGTGCCCGTGTAATGGATGGATTAGAATTTTTAGGAGCCAAATTGGACCTTGATAAAAACCAAACCAGAGAAGAAGCCATTATTTCTACAGATGACAGTAAAGTAAAAGTGGTGGTGATTCCTACGAATGAAGAAATTGTTATAGCGCGAGATACAAAGGAAATTGTAGAAAAAATATGGCATAAATAAAAGTTCCTTATACAAAAATGTCATAATTGTAGTATTATACTAAAAACAGTCTATCATTTTATGGTAGACTGTTTTTATTCTTTGTTTTACTTGGCGTACTACAAACCATTTTACATGAGGAAAAAGGATAGAGGAAAAGATACTTAATAGCGGTTTGCCATTGGTGTTCTATTACTTAACTGAATGGTCTAAGTTTTAGAATTTTCAGAGTGAAGTTTTCTTAATTTATGGATAAAGAATTTGTTCAAAAAACGTATCTTTCATATAGGTTGTTGCTTTTCAAAAGATTCAAGAAACTGCTTCCAACCGTCCTCATTAATATATGTTTTTCCATCCTTGCCCTTTAAAGGATTAAACAGTGTTTCCGGACTGTTTTCAAGGTTTACAATTTTCCATGCAATTAACTTATCATTGGAAGTATCAAAGGCGGAAATTCGATAAATAGGTGTCCAAAGGGTACCGGCACCTCGGTAAAATCCAAGGTTTTTCCGACCAACCTTTTCCATAAAAAAGAGGACTTTTGGGCTTTCCTCTATATCCACATCCATTATCAACCCTTTAAGCTGTTTGCTTAAGTTGCTTCTACTGGGGCGTATATAATCCTCAATTCCTTCATTTTCTACAGTAGCCCCATTAGGGGTAGTAACTTCCAATATCATTTTTCCTTGGTTTATCTTATCTATAGATAGTACGTCAGGGTAGTTTTTTAAATTTAAATGAGGAGGATATTCTTCAGCTCCCATGAGAATATTGGCAAAAGTACCGTTTACAATACTTTCTTTCCATTGGGCGCAGATGGCAAGAGTGTTAAAATAGTCCTCTTGAATATCTAATTTTTTGATTTTCTTAAAAATTTCCGTTAAATGGTCTTTCCTATCAGCAATTTCTATGTGAAACACCATGTTTTTATCTGTTATATAGAGGTTATATACATTTTTATGGTCTTCTCCAGTAACGGGCTTTGACCTCTCCCGTATAATCATAAGACTTTCGGCCTGAGCCAAGGTATCGGC
>CAZEIB010000103.1:0-5193 GCA_964511785.1 uncultured Oscillospiraceae bacterium | reverse complement strand
ACAACAAAACCTTCCGGTGCTATAAAAACCCCTGTTCCTTTCCGGGGCAAAAAATATATGGCGATGGGTCCTTTGATTTTTAAGGCTTCAGGGTTAATTTTCAGTGAAATGACATCTTCTGCCAGTTCAAGGTTATAATGGTTTTTTTGTGGTTCATAGAAATCCTGTCCTGTGTATGCAAGAGTGTTTAGTTCTTTATATTTGGGTGTTACAACAAACAAAACACCAAATCCTATTGCAACAAATAATAAAATCAGTATCCAATATTTACCTTTTTTTTCCATGCCCAATCTCCTTTTAGTAAACTTGCTGTAAAGTTGAATAGAAACACCGAAGATCTTGCTCTTGGTTTCTTTGATATTTTTCGATGAATAGCTTAATTTCATAGTTTTTTCAGTTAATTGTTTTTTCCTATTATGTAAAAGACCTTACTATTCTTTTTCAATTTATGATATATAAAGTATACCATAAAAACAGGAGAAGTTTTTTGGTAGATTGTAAAAGGAGGGGATCCTGTTTTTGATTCAGGTTTTTAGGGGCAGATCAGTTTGATTTTTTAAGAATACAAAGGGTAAATACGTTTATGATGGAGTTTCCATTCTTTTTTGAAAAAGAAATATATGAATTTGTCGATAGAAAAATCTCCCTTGGGTATAAACTGTTTCACATATACACATTTTTAATAAGGCTACCCGTCTTTTCTTGATTTTTATCGATCAGTATTACGATATATTTTAATACAGAAAGTTATGACCATGAAAAGCTTTTGAAATGACTATTTCCAGCAGGTCTTATAATTAAAGGGAAGAATAATAAAAAGCCCATTACAAATTAATTGTAATGGGCTAATAATTTTTAATAATTAAGCTAAGCTTTTTGCCATATGGGCTTTTTTGCGGTTAGCAGCATTTTTATGCATAACACCTTTGGCAACTGCTCTATCAATTTTGGAGGAGGTTACACTTAATAATTCTGCAGCAGCAGAAGGATTAGTAGCCAGCTCGGTTTCAAATTTTTTAATAGCAGTTTTTACATTGGACTTAATCATCCTATTTTCTAAATTCTTTTTTTGACTAATTTTCACCCGTTTAATAGACGACTTAATGTTTGGCATTTTCTCACCTCCAAAGTATTTTAAAGAAACAATGATTATTGTAACACATTAGGTTAATAAAAGCAAACGCTTTTTACTTTAATTATATATGTATCATCAAAGCGAAAAATCAGCTGTATATTAATATGGAGGACCAGCATTCGGCTTCTTCACCTTCACAGGCACAGCACATGGGGGAACTAGACCAAAGAACCTACTACAGTCCGATAAGATAGACGGTATTATGATGGTATAGAAAAGTGGTATAAAAATGAACCGTGACCTACTGGGTCTGGCACATTTTCTGGTGGTATGGGGTGGCTAGAGGAATGAAGCTGCTAACAAAGATTTTCCAGTGGTCAGACGACTTGAAATCACAGCAACAATACTAGGCGGTGGTGTTTTAAGGGAAGGGCAATAATAGGCTTGAAGCCTACTCTGATGCATTAATAATGCCATACTCTTTTAATAGCTTTTGTTCGTCCCCTGCAATCCAGCCAAATATCTGTGGCTTACCGTCAAGATTTTGCATGAGATAGTGTACTTCAAAGTCAATGGATATATTTTGGTTTTCAACAGTGGAATATATTGCAGTCCAAGCCACATGCGCTATGCAATGAAGCTCATCTATTGGGGAAGTTTTCACACTGCGAACTGTCATTCCCTCTGTACCAATTTGGCGATATTCCTCATAGCCTTTCATTAAAACTTGATGAAATTGATGGTCATTTTTCCCGGACACTACCCCAGCGGGGGAAGCGGCAATAAACTCTTTTGCATACAGGGAAGATATTTCGCTAATGTCCATATCCCCGTCAAGTGATTGCGTGAAGAATCGCTCATAACGTAAGAAAAATTCTTTAATGCTGTTACTTGTCATTTTTAAAATCCTTTCCTTGAATACTATTCACTTTATATCTTTGAAGCTAATTATACCATACCTACAGGATATAGACATTAGAAATATGTACCTTGGCCTAAATGAACCCGCGATTCGATAGGAGAATTTTTTCGCCTATGGAAGCCTACCCAATGATTTATCCAAAATAAAGATAAAAGCGGATTCCTTTGAATCTAACAATAAACCAAATCAGTTGTTTTGCATAGAGGCGGTTATAGGTATGCTAGAGCTTTCAAAGTCCACAGTACATGTTGCGCGGTGCCCTACATGCAGATACTTGCTTCTAAGTTTTCGGATAATCCGCTTAAGGTTGATTGGCATTTGCTTGTTTCCGTGCGAGTGATACGCTGTATTTGACTTTGGGTAAGGCTTGGGGGGTTCTTCCTTCAATCGCCTTGCCATTTCCTCAGGCCTAAGCCCTACTTTTTGCCATTGGTTGATCTTATGAACAGTTCTATCTGCTAGGTCTTGGGGGATGGATTTAATCAGTTTCACATTCTCATTGATAATGTTTTCAATGGTTTCTTCTAAGCTTTCCTTTTGGAGTTGCTCCATGGGTTTTCTCCCCCTTGGACTTTGCCCTAGCAACCCTCGCCATTTTCTTTTATTGTTGTTGTTCTGCTCTGCCACCATGGAGCCTGCCGCCCACCTCGCCCCTTCATCTTGAAAACCTTTGGGGAGCTCCTGTACCTTTTTCAGCACTTCTTCAAGGGTTTTTGCTGATTTTAGGGATGAAAAAAGCGCCTGGAATAATTTCTCCACGCGCTTTTGATACTTTCTTTCTAAAATCTTGGTTTGTTTAAAACTCACATAGCTCCACCTCCTTTTGGGCGTAAAAATACCCCTTAGCTAAATTGCTAAAGGGTATTAGGATACTTTCTTTTCTATCCAACTTTCTTGTAATGCCTTTGCCTCACTATCTTCAATTCTGCGGTAATCAGTGTAGACACCAGCCATTATTCCACACAGGTCAGCATCATATATCCAATCTGTGTCTGCTCTTTTGTAAAACCATCCTGAGCCTGAATCATGACGAACAAGTGTCTCGTACTCTTCATGTCTGTAATATGTCGTTTTCATATAACGCCCCCTTTTACTCTTTATATTCCTCTACTGATTAGTTTTCGGATATATAATTTGATGCCCATTAAGGGTATAAACAACCTTACCATCACGCTTCCACATTTCTCTCGCTTGATTTACAGACATTCCCCTTGAGGTGATGGGATTATCATAGTCTCCCTTTTGCCATAACTCGTCATCTTCCCAACCGCAAGCATCACATATTTCAAAATATCCTCTTTTCTCATATGCAACATTCCCACAGACCGGGCAGTTATATTTCTTTTCACCTGTAAAAAACTTTTTCATATCATCACCTTTTACTCTTTATATTCTTCCAATTGTACAGCCCAATAAGAAAGGCCATTTTGTGGCTTCATATAAGTAATCAAATACTGTTCATTTCTATCAACAATTCCGAATTCCATCATACTCTTATTATACCTCATAATACGGTCAAAGCGCAACATTTCTTCGGTATCTTTATCAAACGGGGCGTTCATAAATGCAATGCCTGCTTTTTCATATTCTTTAGCAGTGTTAAAACCGAAATCCTTGTTATGATCCATATAATGTTTATTTAAAACTTCTTTATTTGGCATACCGACTGCAGGTTTTTCTTGATAACTCTCCTGTCCATTTCTTCCTGCCCTGGCATTAGAGTATTGAGTAATATCGTAGTTCTTTCCAGCTTCTTTTATTCCTTTTTTCCCAAGCTCACTTGATTTCCTTTTCCCTGAACCTCTGCTAAAGACTTTGTTTCTCTTTTCACGTCCCTCTGCCCCCTCAGGAGCGTTCTTTTCAGGATAGCGTGTATCCCCTCTTTCAGAAAACTGTCCTTCTCTATCTCTCGGATGATCTTCCTCATTCCAAGCATCTTGAGCCACTGATGGTGCCTCTGGTCTTGGGCTTTCTTCTTCCTGCCCTTGTGTCATGGAAGGGTAAGATAAATCTTCTTCTCCCATACCGTCAGGCTCGTTTTCAGCTTCTTCCACATCATCATCACTAATACTATCCCACCTGCCAACGGACTGCCCTGTTTTCTTAAGCTCCATTAAGGCAGTCTTTCTACCGATAATACCGGCTGTATATGCTGCAGTAATCGTGGTCATGTCTTTATTGGCAATGGTGGCCTTTTCATCGTCTGTGAGGGTATCGATGCTTTCAAACTCTATTTCTAAGTCGTCGGGTATCTCCCCCCATAGGCTTAGGCACATAATAGGGAGTAGTCGTTCCAGTAGGGCTCTTAACATGTTCTCTTGCTTTTGAGATATGGATTCGTTGTAGTTGATGATGTCACTTTCCCCTGTAGCATTCATACCATCGGGAGATTGCCCAAATAACTTTGTAGCAGGCATTTCGGCCGCCCCTGCAATATCCATTTTGAACTGTTGATATACT
The DNA here is from genome assembly GCA_964511785.1 of uncultured Oscillospiraceae bacterium. Taxonomy (GTDB): domain Bacteria; phylum Bacillota; class Clostridia; order Christensenellales; family Aristaeellaceae; genus CAYFQH01. The sequence continues at coordinate 736 of CAZEIB010000103.1, read as the reverse complement.
TCAGATATTCCGCTAAAAGAATAAGGGTGGGTTTCGTAGCTATCTTCATCACCAAGCAACAACGTGCCAAAAGATGAAATGATTTGATTTTGCAAGGCTATTCCTGTTATTGCCCTCTCTCTTTGTTTGGGTGCTGTGCTGTCGAGGTAAATGTGTTGGCTAATGATCATGCTTTCTTGTCATAACTCATCATTATTCCTTAAAAGTAGCCCATCTTCCTCTATTTCAACAAATCCTTCGCTGTACTACCAACTGTTTCCTTTCCTCTTGTGTTAGAAATCCCACTTCATCAGCAAGTTACTTCCAAACTTGCCCTAGTCACAACGTCTTTGCCCTCGCAGGTAGAAACAGATACAAACCAATCACACACACCTTATGACATTTAGATAAATATTTGCTTACAAATTCACCTAATTGGCACAAGCTGTTACGCGGAAGAAATCTATTTCCAGCTGATCCTGCTCTTGTTTTTATGTGGTTCACAGCAATGGTGAAAGTAGCTACATTAATTTCTGCGCTGGTGGTTTTTGGCTCTGGGTCTCTCACAAGATTTCCAATTGTAAATTCAAGGTAAAGTATTACTGTTTAATATATCACTAGAAAAGCCGCATAATACGAAATAGGAGTAGTCCAAAGACTACTCCTATACTCCGAATGTTCATTGCCCTTATGAACATCCAACATGGTGCCGAAGGTGGGACTTGAACCCACACGGTATTGCTACCAACGGATTTTG
>CAZEIB010000102.1:0-7861 GCA_964511785.1 uncultured Oscillospiraceae bacterium | reverse complement strand
TGACCGACAAGGTCTACCGCCTGATCGAGGAGACCGCACCGAATGGGTATCTGGTGGCGGAGGCAATCGACTTTGTGATCAACGCCGATGGCACGATCTCAAGCGGCGACGATACGGTTGAAAAGATCATCATGGTTGACGCGCCGACGAGCGTGACGCTGAGCAAGCGCGCGATTGCGGACGGGCCGGAACTTCCCGGAGCCGCCCTGCGCGTCGTAGAAGTCAATGACGACGGCTCCGAGGGAACGACCGTCGAAAGCTGGGTGTCCGGCAGCGACGAGTATACCATCACCGCGACGCTGGTGACCGACAAGGTCTACCGCCTGATCGAGGAGACCGCACCGAATGGGTATCTGGTTGCGGAGGCAATCGACTTCTCCATCAGAGGCGATGGGGCGATCCTCCGCGGCAGCAGCGTGGTGAGCAAGATCATGATGATTGACAAGCCCACCGACGTTTCGATCAGCAAGCGCAAGAGCATCGGCGAGGACGAATTGCCCGGCGCGACGCTGAAGCTGCTCGACGCTGCGGGGAACGATGTCGCCGAGGCCTGGGTCTCCGGCACGGAGCCGCATCGCATCGTGGCGCAGCTGGTCGCGGGCGATACCTATACCTTGGTAGAGGTATCGGCACCGAAGGGATACAAGATCGCCGAGCCCATTTCGTTCCGCGTGGGAACGGATGGCGAACCTCAACTGATCGTCATGCGCGACGAGGTCGAGGATGAAAGTGATCTGCCGAAGACGGGCGACAATGCCAATCTGTGGCTGTGGCTGGGCATCCTGGCGGGGAGCGTGGCGCTGCTGGCAGTAGTCGTTGTACTCCTCCGCAAGCAGAAGCGGTCGGCATAAAATCAAGGGAAGGGAAGCGGGTTTGCGCATAGCAAATCTGCTTCCCTTTCGCAAGGGGTATGCAATGAAATCAAGAAAAGGTAGTCGCAGGGGTTTGCGCACGGTTTTGTACCTCGTGGCGCTGCTATGCCTGGCCGGAATCGGCTATTCGGGCTACAGGGTATTCGGCATTCAAAGCGAATACGCCAAGAACGAAAATCTGTACGGCGCGCTCCGGGCGGAGATGCAAGCCGCATCGGCGGATTTTGATGGCCAATCCGCCGACATTGCGAATGCGGATTCCGCGGCGTCCGGCGGCCGGATGGGGGGGAGACCTCTGCAGAGAAAGTTGAGTCACAGATGGACTTTGAAGAACTTCGCGCGCGCAATGACGACACGGTCGCCTGGATCACGATTCCCGATACGAAGATCGACTATCCGGTGGTTCAAGGCGATGACAATGATTACTACCTGAACCACCTGTTTACGCGCGAATATGGCAGCGCGGGCAGCATATTCATGCAGTATACGAACGCGCCGGACTTTTCGGACAAGAACACCATCCTATTTGGACACCACATGAACAATGGCTCTATGTTCGCCGGGCTTGATAAATATCGCAGTCAGAAATACTACGACGAGCATCCGACGATGGCGCTCTACACGCCCGGCGGCGACCGCACCGTCGAGTGGTTCGCGAGCTATGCGATCACCGCCGCGCCGCTGCCAACGGCATTTGACGGCGACAGCGCGTTCCTTGAGTATGTCAAGAGGGCAAAGGCAAAGTCAACCTTCAAGTCGGACGTCGAAATCCTGATGACGGATCGCATCATCACGCTGTGCACCTGCTCCTATGTGGCGGATGATGCGCGCTATATACTGATGGGCGTGCTTCGGTGAGATTTTTGACAATGTCGGCAGGATTTTCCGACCGGTTTCGTTTGGCAGGACTTCCCTTCATGCTCAAGGTGCGGTTGATCTGGAAGCTACAGTGTACTTTCGCCCGGCGTGTACTTTATCAATAGACAGCACCTTTGCCGCCGAAGATGACAGGATTTGAGCTCATCTTGTATCGACTTGTTCCCTATAACTGATAAAAACACTGGAACTGTTCCCGCGAACGGAAAGCACCCCTAAACCCACCGTCGACCTATCCCCGCGAACGGATATATGATATAATACAGGCCAGACATCAATCTGATTGGCTCGTTCCATGTTGAGTGTGTCGTCCTAATGTCACGGAAGGACGGCTGAAAGGCTGATTTACTGGGGCTTTAGCGTAAACAGAGAAAACGGCAAGACTGGTTAATGAAGCTGGTCTTGCCGTTTTTTTTGTTGTTCGGAAACATATCCATTGATAAAAAACATAGTCCACGGGGGGCTTGGCAGTGCGTGGGAATATATCCACTGCTAAAATTGGGGGTTTGCTGTGTTGGGAAACATATCCACTTCGACACGGGATATGCATATTCATTTGTTGAGAACATCGGTTTTGACACAAGGCTATATGCAAATTTGCTTATCGCCCGCTGGTTTCTTCAAACGGCGGTGAGCTTTTTATTATGAATGAAAGTGAAATTATTCTGAAAATTGGCCTCATGGATTTGACATTATTCGCATATCCGTATATAATAATAGAAAACCATCGGAGGTGGATCATGGATCGCATGTCGGTAAAAGACGCGGCAGAGAAATGGGGTATTTCTGAGCGCCGCATACAAAAGCTCTGTGAGGAAGGTAGAATCCCTGGTGTGATACGGTTTGGCCGTTCATGGGCTATACTAAAAGATGCCGAAAAACCTGTTGACGGAAGAAAACGAAACAATAAGGTCAAGTAGCGGTTCCGTTTACCTATGACCTTTGAATCCATGTAGGAGGTAACCATGTCAAGTCCAGGTATTACAAAAAAAGCAATCGCTGATGCGATGAAAAAGCTGATGGCCGAGCGGCCTTTGGCGAAAGTTAATGTTGGTGATATTGTAGATATATGCGGTCTAAATCGAAACAGTTTTTATTATCACTTCAAAGATAAAAATGACTTAGTCAACTGGATCTTCTACACGGATATTGCAGAGGAATTCAAAAAAGAAGAAGTTGAATCCGTATCCGCTTGGAAACTTATTGAGAGGCTTTGCCAATTCTTTTATCGCGACAAGAAGTTTTATATAAATGCACTGAGCGTAAGCGGTCAAAACTCGTTTGAAGAGTATTTTCTTGAACTGGTTAGAAAACTCATAGTAACTCGTGTTCCTGATATTCTTGACGAAAGTGCAGAAACAGATTTTTTTATCGATTTTTTCGTGGACGCTTTCTCTGTAACCATTTTGAAGTGGCTCCGAAAGGGTGTAAAAATGACACCCGATGAGTTGGTGACGCTTATTAAAAAGGCCACTACGGGAGCGGCCTCAAGAATCCTGAACGATACGGAACAATAATTGAGGTATTTCCATTAAAACCAAATTGCTTTTATAATTATGTAAATAATCAGAAGCCATACCAAGATGATGGGGATAGCATAATACCACTTCTTTGGCTTACCGCTATCCCACAAACTTGCCGCATCTTTGCGGCATTCCCAAAGCACCTTTGACGGAATCAGCTTTATCGTGAGCGCAACAAGCGCCGGGAGAAGTATCACATCATCCAGATACCCCAGCAAAGGTATAAAATCAGGAATTAGGTCAATAGGTGAAAGCGCATAGCCTATGGTAATACCTGCGAAAATTTTCGCCAGCAGAGGAGTTTCTTTTCGCTTTAAGGCTAGAAAGACAGCAGGAATATCCGTTTTAAGACTTTTTGCTCTTTCCTTTAGGCTCACACATTCACCACCCTTTCCTAAGTTTATTTTTATTCAACCCTTTTGGGCATTGTTTCCGAGAGTATGGCTTGCAGTGATTCTTGCCTGATATTATGCCCGGTATTAACTTGCTCTTGGCTCATGTCGGTAGTGAGAACCGTTCCGTTTCCTAAAATGACAGTCAAGCATTCTTCGGTTGATATGTTGCGATAAATGTTTGCTATATCAGGATACAAATCAATGGGAAATACCGGCATACTCAAATTCCTTCGCAGCGCTAAAAGCGTTTGCTGCTGTACATTTGTCAAATCCTGTCCATATCTTTTTGTGCCGATTAAAAACAGAAACGGTAATCCGTGCTTGTGCGTTTCTGATATACAAATGTCGATATGTGATTCCAACTCTGAATATCTGGAGAATCCCCCAAGCAGGCATTGCTCCTGCTTTAACATAGATATGGCTTCATCTTTTTGTGCAGAATCCTTGCTATCCATATCAATCACTATCATACTATTTTTAGCCTTCGTTAGTTTTTCAGCATTCTCATTTTTAACAAGGAATGAAGACAAAAAAAGGACAAAAGCACAATCTGCATGACGGTCGAACAAATCCAATAAGTCGGATAGCGCCGGATAGCATTCATCAAGATAAAACATATATGTGTATATCCCTAAAGCCTTTCCCTGCTCAATCACATTCGAGATTAAGTCCATGGCTAGATATTCACCATACCCCATTTCAAACAGCACACACCAAGGAACATTAAATCCTTTCTCTGCTTCGACTTCTCGGATGATTTTAGCCCCTTGCGTCCAGCTATGGTATCCAAGGTTGATGCCGAAGCTGGACAATATCTTAGGATTCGTTTCTTTTACAATCTTTTCTGTCAGCTTATAATACACACTCTCCTCATTTTGCAGCTCACTGTGAGCCACCTCAAAAAAATCCTTCTGAAACCGTCCGCCAGAAAACATACCGCCCAAGTCCACCAAGTTGCGAATGCCACGGCGCGGATTTTCGTGAATATCTTTTATTCCTTTTTCAACAGCGGATTTAATCATGGTGTATGAAATTTTATTGTTCTCCATTATAATAAACTCCTTAATCGTAGCGGAAAATTGGTATTCTTGTGTTCCTAACATATGATACATCAATTTGAGAGCAGATGAAATAGACAAACGCAGTTCAGTGTTCAAAAACCAGACAGAACAAGCCCCGTGTTAGAAATTCTAGCACGGGGCTTATTCTGTCTAATGCGATTAGGGAAGAACCTTTGTATACTTATAACAACGGCAAAATGCCAAATGTCGTGAAATAAATTGAAAGCGAGGCAATAACATGAGTAACAAATCTATGAAAGAAAATCTACAATCATATGGGATTTCTAAAGCGTTGGGCTTTTTGAAAGAGGACCCCGACAAGAACCTTCCCAAGCTTATGGACTGGGTAGACCGCTTTGACCGTAACAATGCTGTCGCAGGACAGCGTAGAGTGATCCGCAGCATTATCGAAGATCCCAGTAACCATTGGAATCGGTTGATAAAGAGCCTCTGGACGGATATTGATGATGATGTTCGACAGACAATCTTTACAAACTTTATCATCAACACCGCAGTGATTGGAGGGCAGCGGCAGGAAAAAGCGAAACAGGAAAATAACTGCAATATCCCCTGGGCAATTCTGATGGATCCGACCTCAGCTTGCAATCTGGGATGTACAGGGTGTTGGGCAGCGGAATATGGCGACAAGCTCTCCATGGACTATGATACCCTGGATTCGATTATCAAACAAGGCAAAGAGCTTGGTACATATATGTACATTTACTCCGGGGGCGAGCCGCTGATGCGTAAGAAGGATATCATCAAATTGTGCGAAGTACATGATGATTGTATGTTCCTTGCCTTTACCAACGGCACACTAATTGATGAAGCCTTTGCCGATGAAATGCTTCGTGTAAAGAACTTCGTTCCGGCTATCAGCATTGAAGGCTTTGAAGAAGAAACCGACGGACGTCGCGGAAAAGGAACGTACCAAAAGGTCATCCGCGCTATGGAAATTCTGAAGAAAAAGAAATTGCTTTTTGGCGCTTCGTGTTGCTACACCAGCAAAAATACCGATGTCATTGGCAGCGAGGAGTTCTTCGATTATATGATCGATCTCGGCTGCAAGTTCGCCTGGTTCTTCACTTATATGCCTGTGGGCGTCGGTGCGCCGACTGACCTGATCGCCAAGGCTCACCAGCGGGAGTATATGTACCGCCAGATTCGCTCGTTCCGCGAGAGTAAACCCATTTTCACGATGGATTTTTGGAACGACGGAGAATATGTTAACGGCTGTATCGCGGGTGGACGCTGCTATTTGCACATCAACGCAGGCGGCGACATCGAACCTTGCGCCTTTATCCACTATTCCGATTCGAATATCCATGAGAAGACGTTGCTAGAAGCCTACCAGTCGCCGTTGTTCATGGCATACAAAGAGGGGCAGCCATTCAATGACAATCATCTTCGCCCCTGTCCACTGCTGGACAACAATGGAAGGCTGGCTGAAATGGTTCACAGATCCGGTGCACACTCAACCGATCTGACGCAACCGGAGGATGTTGATAGTCTTTGCGCCAAATGCAAGGGCGCATGCGATAACTGGACACCGGTGGCTGATCGCCTTTGGACACAGTCACATGGAAATGAGGCGATTAAGACAACGCAGAGTTGATGGGAGGTATCATGGAAAATTTCAAAATCATTACAGATGCCTGCTGTGATCTTCCGCCGGAGCTTGCCGAAGTGATGGATGTGCATATTATTCCAATGATGTTTACGATAGACGGTCAGACATATCAGCATCACCCTAATCGGCAATCAATAACGCCCAAAGAGTTTTACCAAAGGCTGAAAGAAGGAGCAGCCGTTACTACTGTTGCTTTGAATCCGCAGGAATATCTGGATGCGGCAACACCTTATTTGGAATAGAAGCAAGATGTCTTGATTATGGCATTTTCCTCTGGACTTTCATCAACCTATCACAATGCACTTGTCGCTATTGATGCGTTGAAAGAGCAATATCCAGACCGACAGATACTTGTTTCGGATAGTCTTGCTGCTTCTATGGGCTTTGGTCTCTTGGTATGGCATGCAGCACAACTGCAGAAGCAGGGAAAGTCCGTAGCGGAGGTATGCCGTTGGATCGAGAGCAACAAGCTTTCTCTCTGCCATTGGTTTACGGTAGATGACCTTTATCATTTGAAACGAGGCGGGCGAATTAGCGCTACTACAGCAGTGGCAGGTACTATGCTATCCGTGAAACCAGTCTTGCACATTGACAATGCCGGGCATCTTATCAATGTGAATAAGAAAAGAGGGCGTAAGGCTTCGCTTAGGGCTTTGGCGGATATGTTGGAATCAACTGCTATCAATCCATCAGAGCAAATGATATTTATCAGTCACGGGGATAGTGAATCGGATGCCATGGCAGTCAAGGATATGCTTCAAGAGCGCCTTGGCTGTAAACAGTTTCAAATCGGCCCTATTGGCCCCATTATCGGGGCGCATTCAGGTGCTGGAACCGTTGCATTGTTCTTTTTTGCAAAGGACAGAAGCCTTTCATAGCGTTTTAGTTTTCAGAGATTATCCCGCAAGGGTTAATTAAGTAAAAATCGAAAGGAGACCAACCATGAGTACCAATACAGAAACCACCAAGAGAGGTATCAATGATACGGCTGGCAAATGGCTGGGTTGTATCGGAATCGTCGTCAGTGTGATCGGATTCTTCTGGGCGCATATTTGGATGGGAATCATAGGCGCAGTATGTGGCGTAATCGGCCTATTCTCCCCGAAGAAGTGGCTGAATGGAATCGCCGTTGCCGCAGGCATTATCGCACTCATCATTGGCCTTGTGTAAACAAAGGTATTCTATGATGATGTGTGAAGCGGGGGCTCATCCACGAGCACTCATCATCTATGCTTGTGGATAAGCGGTAACAAACCACAGCATAGGTTTATGAGGGAGTAGTCGGTATGAATTGTAATCTCATATGGCAAGTCAACATCACGGTCTAAGACCTGGCTTGCATAAAATGACCAGACTCATTAAACCTACGCATAGCACATTGTGAGGGAGTAGCTAGCGCACTTTCCCGTGCGCGGATTGTCAACAACACCGGCTCATAGGGCTTGGCAATCCTTAATTCGCCAGACTCACAACCAAATAAACTTGTGAAGGAGAATTAAGGTGA
>CAZEIB010000101.1:4780-7881 GCA_964511785.1 uncultured Oscillospiraceae bacterium | reverse complement strand
AAGAAATTCTTGTGGGCTATTTCTTTCTGATGCACTTCATTTTACAATCTACCTAGTAAATAAATATCTACAAAATTTTTATACCCTTTACTGGTATGAAGAAAAGTTAATTCAGAAACAGTTGCTTTAATTTCTGTTTCTCAAACAGCTCCCTTATAGCCCCTTCCGTACTGGTTTCGGCAGCTAATATAGAGCCAGCGGGAACTTCCCAAAGGCCCGGATAGGTTTTCTTTTGAAAATCTCTTAAAGTTAAAAGAACTTCACCTAAAGAATTGACAACCCAAATTTCTACAACAATATGTTTCGTGTTTTCAGGCAAAGGGTTTCCCCTGATGTGGGTTTTTTCTAAAAAAACTCGGTTACTATCATACAAATCCCAAAGTTCCATACAACCCCCCTATATAATGTAGTTTATAAAAGTAATCAGTTGCATTTAAAAGGAAAAAAGAGGTATAATTTACCTTATCTTACTTTATTTTACAGCAATTTTGTAAAAACACAATGAACAGATAGAAACAGATAGGAGAAAAAATTGTTAAGGTTCAAAAAGAAAAACACTCTTGAAAGCATTCCCTTCTTAGGGGAAAACATATTGCCCTGGCAGCAGGAACTGTTAGCCCTTAGGGGGATAAAAACCCCCTTGGAAGCAGAGACCTTTTTAAATCCTTCTTCAAAAAATTTACATAGCCCCTTTTTAATGGAAGATATGAAAAAAATAGTACAAAGAATTCAAAAGGCTATTAGTAGTAAAGAAAGCATTGTGATTTATGGAGATTATGATGTAGATGGAATTTGTTCTACAACCATTTTATATGAAACTTTGCAGCATTTAGGGGCAAGGGTGAGTTATTATATCCCCAGCCGCCATGAAGAAGGGTATGGGTTAAACTCTCAAGCAGTTGTGAGCCTTGCAAGTATCCATCAACTAATGATTACTGTAGATTGCGGTATAACAGCCCATGAAGAAGTGGCCCTTGCCAATAACCTTAATATGGAGGTAATTATTACCGACCACCACCAGCTCCCAGAAAATCCTGTGAAAGCCTTTATTAGATCCCTATCCTTTTAAAAGGTTGTGCGGTGCAGGGGTTGCGGGGAAATTAGCTCAAGCTTTAACAGGAGAGGAAGGACTTCATAGGGTTATAGACTTAGTTGCCTTAGCAACAGTGGCGGACTTGGTTCCTTTGATAGAGGAAAATCGCATACTGGTTTATGAAGGATTAAAAGGAATGGATAATTCTACAAGAGAAGGGATAAAAGCGTTAAAAGAAGTAGCAGGAATAAAGGAAGGGCCAATAAAAGCCTCTCAAGTGGCCTTTACTTTGGCACCAAGGTTAAATGCTGCAGGAAGGCTTTCTGATGCCAGCCAAGGGGTAGAGCTACTATTAACTAAAGATAGAGAAAAGGCTCGAAAAATTGCAGAAAACCTGCAAGAAGAAAATGAACTAAGGCGAAAAATTGAAGGAGACCTTTTGGAAAAAGCCAAAGAACAGATTACAAACACCATGGATTTATCTACCAGACGAACGATTGTGGTGGTGGGAGAGGAATGGAACAGTGGGGTAATAGGCCTTGTGGCCAGCCGTATTGTAGAAGAACATCATTACCCAACAGTAGTACTAAGTAAACAAGAAAACCAATATGTGGGAAGCGGAAGATCTATTTCGGGAGTAAATCTTTATAAAGGCCTTAAGGCTTGTGAAAAGCACTTTACCCGTTTTGGCGGTCATGAACAGGCAGCAGGGCTAACCATACCTGCCGAAAATGTGGAAGCTTTTATAGAGGACTTTGATAAAGCCATTAAAAAAGAAAATAGCGCTGAAGCTTTTATTCCTACAAAGGAATATGACATGACCCTAAGCCTACCCCTGGTAACCCAAGAACTGGTGGAAAAATTAGAAAAATTGCAGCCAACAGGTTTTGGAAACCCGGAACCAGTATTTTTACTTGACCAGGTGGAGGTAAGTGGGGTTAGGGCTATTGGAAAAGAAAAGGATCATATGAAATTAATATTCACCCAAGGGAATACCGTTAAAGAGGGAATTGCCTTTAGAATGGCTCAATTGGCACCTTCCCTAACAGATAAAGCCAAGGTGCTTTTTGTGCCGGATATTAATCACTTTCAAGGGGTAACAAAAACCCAATGTTTAGTAAAGGCCATTGCTCCTTTATATGAAAAAATTCCTGAAAGTTTTTTAGAACCCTTTTCTTTTGAAAAAGCCAGAATAGAGGATTTACTATGGGGTTTGTCGAAAGATAGTAGAACAGCTGTTGCAAATATTCCTCCCTTAGCATTGGAAGGGGAGGATGATTTGACCAAACTGTTAAAGGGGAGTCAGGGCACTTTGCTACTGGCTCGTACCCGAACGGAAGGGGTAAAGGTTTTTGCCTTAGTAAAAGAAAAGGTAGATTTGTCTTTAAATATAGTAGAAGGCAGTAAAGGTTACCATACGTTACTGATAGCACCACAGCTAAAAAACCTTAAAAACCATTGGGAAAACATTGTTTTTTTAGATGGGGCTTTTGAAGATGAAGTAGGACTGGTTCAAAAACAGTGCCCAAAGGCTCAAATATGGTTAGGAAACCCCAAAAAAGAAGTTAAACAAACAATTTCTTCATTGGCTTTAACCGATGAATCTTTAAGGGAACTATACCGGTTGATGCGAAAAAAAGTTTTTTTCACCTTAGAGGATTTAGCGAAGGAAAGAAATTTGACCAAAGGACAAACCTTGGTAGGCTTATGGGTTTTTAAACAAATGGATTTAATCAATTTTGAATTACAGCCTTTTTCTTATACGATATTGCCTCCCACACCATGTAATATAGGGGATGCCCCTTTACTTAAAAGCTTAAGAGAAAAAAATTAATAGAAAAGGAGGGATGCATATGGCTTATAATTATGAAGCAATGACTTTAGAGCAAATGGTTGCTAGAATACAAAAATATTATCCGGGCGACGGATATCAGTTGGTAGAAAAAGCCTACCATTTTGCGGAAAAAGCCCATGAGGGACAAACCCGAAAAAGTGGCGAGCCTTATTTTATGCATCCTGTTTTTGTAGCCAGTATTTTGGTAGAGTTAATGTTGGACCCCCCTACCAT
>CAZEIB010000101.1:3327-4770 GCA_964511785.1 uncultured Oscillospiraceae bacterium | reverse complement strand
GGACTTTTACACGATACAGTAGAAGATTGTGAATGTATTACTTTAGAACAAGTAGCAACAGAATTTGGCGAAGAAGTTGCTCAACTGGTAGATGGCGTAACCAAGCTTAAAAAGTTAGATTATATAGACCGGGAAGAACAACAGGCAGAAAGTTTACGAAAAATGATTTTTGCCATGTCTAAAGATATTCGTGTGGTACTAATCAAGCTGGCAGACCGGCTTCATAACATGCGTACTTTAAAGTTTCAATCACCGGAAAGGCAAGTGGCCATTGCCAGAGAGACCCTAGACATTTACGCTCCCCTTGCCCATCGTTTAGGGGTATTTGCCATTAAACAGGAGTTGGAAGATTTATCTTTACGCTATATTGACCCTTTAGGCTATCAAGATGTAGTTAGAAAAGTAGGGCTGAAAAGAGCGGAAAGAGAAGAAAATATTCGCCTGGTTATTGAAGAATTAAGCGAGAAATTGGATGAACAAAACATTCACTATGATATAGACGGCAGACCCAAACACTTATATAGTATTTACCGTAAAATGGTTATTCAAAATAAGCCTTTTGATCAAATATACGATTTGATTGCCATTAGAATTTTGGTTGATTCAGTACAGGATTGCTATGCAGTACTGGGAATTGTGCATACCTTGTGGACCCAAGTACCTGGAAGGTTTAAAGATTATATTTCTGTTCCAAAGGCTAACATGTACCAAAGCCTTCACACCACAGTAGTGGGAGGGCGAAAGATGCCCTTTCCCTTTGAAGTACAAATACGTACTTGGGAAATGCACCGTGTGGCTGAATTTGGTATTGCCGCTCATTGGCGCTACAAAGAAGGTGGCGGCGGCGGAAAAGATTTAGACAGTAAACTATATTGGTTAAGGCAAATTTTAGATTGGCAGGATGAAACAAGAGACAGTAAAGAGTTTATTGACTCTTTAAAAACCGATCTGTTTAGTGAAGAAGTTTTTTTGTTTACGCCTAAAGGAGATATTATTACCATGCAAAAGGGGGCAACCCCTTTAGATTTTGCTTACCGCATTCACAGTGCTGTAGGAAATAAATGCACCGGGGCAAAGGTAAATGGTCGTATTGTACCCTTAGATACCACCTTAAAAACCGGAGATCGGGTAGAGGTACTTACCTCTTCCTCTTCTAGAGGTCCCAGTTTAGACTGGCTAAAGGTAGTAAAAACCCAACAGGCAAAAGCCAAAATACGGCAGTTTTTCAAAAAAGAACTACGGGGAGACAATATTTCCAAAGGAAAAGATATGTTGGAACGAGAAGCAAAACGCCGTGGTACCAATTTAGGAAATATATTAAAGCCGGAGTTTTATGAAAGTATTATTAAAAAATATGCTTTCAACGAAGTGGAAGATATTTATGGTGCAGTAGGTTATGGAGGTATAGCAGCAGCTTATGTCATTAACAAACTGTTTGAAGAA
>CAZEIB010000101.1:0-3317 GCA_964511785.1 uncultured Oscillospiraceae bacterium | reverse complement strand
TAAACGGAGGAGGTGGGAATTTCGTGAAGAAAACAAACTGTTTGAAGAACAAAGGGCAAAAGAAACCCCTGAAATGCCGGATATACCTGAAATTACCCCTGAAGACTTACCTGCTAACCGGGGGAAACCTACCCATGGGATTTACGTGAAGGGGCAATCGGGGATGTTGGTTCGCTTTGCCAAATGCTGTAACCCTATTCCGGGAGATGAAATTATAGGCTATATTACAAGAGGCAGAGGGGTTACCGTACATAAAACCGACTGTGTGAATGCTATTAATGAAGATGAAGACCGTATGATTGAAGTAAGCTGGGCAACCAATACCACAGAAAATTTTGATGCTACGGTTCAAATTATTGCTCACGACCGAATGGGCTTGTTAGCAGATTTGACCAACTATATTGCAAACTTAAAAGTACCTATTACAGCCATCAGCACAAAAACCGATTATAAGCAAAAAATTAGCACCATTACCTTGGTTATACAAGTATCCAGCAAAGAGCAGTTGGATAGAGTGATTAGACAACTAAAGAAGCGCTCTGATGTGTTGCAAGTATATAGGGGGCACCATTAATTTATTAAAGCAAATAAAAAAAAGAAGGTTGTTATAGCAATAGCAGCCTTTTTTGCAAAAATGAGGAGGAAAAATATGCGTTGTGTTGTACAACGGGTTTCTTCTGCCAGTGTAAAGGTAGAGGGAAAGACCGTTGGAGAAATTGAAAAAGGGATTGTAGTACTTATTGGTGTTGCCCAAACAGATGAAGAAAAAGATTGGATACAGGCAGCGGATAAAGTGGCAGGCCTTCGAATTTTTGAAGATGAAAAGGGACATATGAATCTTTCATTAAATCAAGTGGGGGGGAGTATATTAGCAGTAAGTCAGTTTACCTTACTTGGAGATGCCCGAAAAGGGAAAAGACCCAGTTTTGTTGCCGCTGCTTCTCCTGAAAAAGCAGAACAGTATTATGAAAATATGGTAAACCGTTGGAGGGAAGAAGGCTTTAAAGTAGAAACAGGGGTTTTTAGAACTCATATGGATGTGCAACTTATTAATGATGGACCGGTAACCATTTTAGTTGACAGTCAAAAAACTTTTTAGGAGAAAAATATGTATAGCGTACAAAGGGTTCCCTCGCGGTTAATGGGGGAAAATACTTATATTATTACAAATAAAGCCAATCAATGTGTTTTAATCGATCCCGGAGAGCGAAATTTAAAAAACCACCCTGATATTAGAGGAAAAGAAATACTGGCTATTCTTTTAACCCATGGGCATTTTGACCATATTGAAGGGGTCATGGATTTAAAGGAAACAAATCCTCTGCCTATTTACATTCATCAAAAGGACGAACCTATGCTTTACCATAGCCAATTAAATTTATCGCAAATGATGGGAAATCCCTTTACAATAAAAGGAGATGTACGTCCTTTTATAGAGGAGAATCCTATAAAAATAGGGGATTTTACTTTTACCCCTTTTCATAGCCCCGGACACACCAAGGGTAGTGTGTGTTATCAATTAGAAGAGTTCCTATTTACCGGGGATACTTTATTTGCTATGGGCCATGGAAGGGTAGATTTTCCCGGGGGGAGCCAAGAAGAAATGAACCATTCCCTTCAAAAACTTTTAACTTTTAAAGAAGATACAAAGGTTTATTCAGGGCATGGGGAAGAAAGCACCATTAAACAATGTAGGGAGTTTTTATATGCAAGTGGGCTACTTAACCAATAAACCTCAATATGCCAATGAAATGGCAGATATCATTAGGCTCTTTTATGGAGAAATAGATTTAAGAGTAAACCCTATCACAATAGAAAAACTTGATTTGCTAGTGAAAGAAAATATTTTAGAAAATAAATTAGGATGGCAATTTTTCTATGAAGTAGAGGGGGAAAACTATGAGAAAACAGCTCCTTTCCCTCAAAAAGGGAAAGGAAATAGAGAGATTATTTTAAAGCGCTATGAAAAACGCTATGGGAAACAGTTTCTCTATGAAATATTAAAAGAAAAAACAGGAATCCAGTTGCCTTGGGGGTCTTTAACAGGAATCAGGCCGGCAAGACTTGTGTATGAACAGCTGGAGGCAGGATATAATTTAGACCGAAGTATGGAGAATGTAATAGAACTATTCGACTTAACAGAGGATAAAGCCGATTTATTAAAAAAAGTAGTGGCTTTTCAGCAAAAAATGGAGCCCCCCCATGAAAGGGGCGTATCTCTTTACATCGGTATTCCTTTTTGCACGACCCGTTGTAGTTACTGTACTTTTTCTTCTGGTGAAATTGGAAATGGTGAACTGGTAGCCCCTTACATGAAAGCTTTGCTATGGGAAATGAAAGCCTGTGAAAAACTAATAAAAGAAAAAGGATTAAAGGTACGTACCCTTTATGTAGGCGGAGGAACGCCTACCGCCCTTCCTTCCTCCCAGCTTAAAGCTTTAATAGATCAAATAAAAAAGTACTTTCCTTCTTTATAAGAGCTAACCGTAGAAGCAGGAAGGCCGGATACCATTGATGAAGAAAAATTACGAATACTCAAAGAAGGAAATGTCCATCGAATTTCTGTCAATCCTCAAACCATGAAAGAGGAAACGCTAATTAAAATTGGCCGAAACCATAGCCCCGAGGAAACCATAAAAGCCTATGAATTAGCTGAAAAAATGGGATTTAATCATATTAATATGGATGTTATTGCCGGCTTACCGGGAGAAAGGGTAGAGGATTTTGCCCATACTTTATCTCAAATTCTTCCACTGAAACCACAAAGTATTACAGTACACAGCCTATCCTTAAAAAGAGGGAGCAAATTGTGGGATGAGCGAGAAAAAGAAAAATATGGGGAAAACACCAAAGAAATGATCCAATTGGCAAGAAAAACGTTAGAAAGAGAAAACTTTCTTCCCTACTATTTATATCGGCAAAAATACATGTCGGAAAATCAGGAAAATGTTGGCTACGCACTGGAAAAACACGGTTGTCAATATAATGTAGATATGATGGAGGAAACTACTCATATTTTGGCTATGGGAGCAGGGGGAATTTCTAAAAGACTATATTTAAATGAGGGGCGAATTGAAAGGGCACCCAATGTGAGCAACGTACCCCATTATATTAACCGGGTAGAAGAAATGATGGAAAGAAAAAGAAAATTGTGGGAAACAAAACCCTTTTTTTAAAATGTGAACCTTCTATTAATAGTAGGTTGAAAAACTTGTAAAAAGCAAAAGGCTTTAGTACAATCATTTCTCAAGGAGGAATAAAACAAATGAAAAAAATGCTGGCCTTGGTATTTACATTGGTTTTAAGTTTAACCACTT
>CAZEIB010000100.1:0-7892 GCA_964511785.1 uncultured Oscillospiraceae bacterium | reverse complement strand
ATGGGCGGCGTTGCCTACAAACTGCTGCTGAGCGTCGAAGGCCTGCTTCA
The DNA here is from genome assembly GCA_964511785.1 of uncultured Oscillospiraceae bacterium. GTDB lineage: Bacteria > Bacillota > Clostridia > Christensenellales > Aristaeellaceae > CAYFQH01. The sequence goes on along the minus strand of CAZEIB010000100.1, from coordinate 7,842 downwards.
GCCGCCGCAGCATCTGATTCACGGCGCGGCTCAGCCGGCTGAACTCCACCGCCTCGTCCTCGCTGAGGGTGATCTTCGTTAGGCTCTGCAGCTGCACGCGCTCTGCCTTGGCGGTGAACCGCTTCAGCGGCTTTAATGCCCTTCCACTGACGAAATACGCCACCGCACCACCCAGCGCCGTCACCGCCAGCGCGAAGTACCAGCCGCGCATGCAGAAGCTGTGCTTTGCGCCGGTCAGCTCCAACACGAACTCCCCATTGAAGCGCTCCGACATGTCCTTCCATTGTTCCTCCGGAATATCGACGCGAATAGCCAACGGCTCCTCCTCCGCGTAGTGCATCACATAATTGCCGATGGAGTCCATGTGGGCGTGGCCGGAGGAGCACAAAAGCGTCTTCATGGTCACGCAGGCCGCCGCCAGCAGCAAAATGGTCAGCAGCGTGATCCGCCATTGCAGAGACAGTCGCTTCATGGTTCACGGCCTCCCATCAGATATCCCTCGCCGATGCGGTTCAGAATCGGGTCATAGCCCAGCGCCGCTTTCAGTTTTTTTCGAAGGGACGAGATATGCACCCGGATGGAATTGCTGAAGCTGTCCACGCTGCCGTCCCACACGTGCTCCATCAGCTCCTCCTGGCTCACCGGCCGCCCCTGGTTGAGCAGCAGGTATTCCAGAATACCGTTTTCCTTGCGGGTCAGGGCCACGTTCTCGCCTTTGGCCTGCGCTGTCCGCTTCACCGTATCAAAAGACAGCTCTCCGCAGCGCAGCACCGCGTCGTGCTGCACAAAGCTGCGCCGGGTCAGACTGCGCACCCGCGCCTCCAGCTCCTCCAGATGAAAGGGCTTGACCAGATAGTCGTTGGCCCCGCAGTCCAGCCCCTCCACCTTGTCGCTGATCTGGCTGCGGGCAGAGAGAATCAGCACACGAGTCTCCCGATCACGCTTCCGCAGCATCTTCAGCAGCTCCATGCCGTCCCGCCCGGGCAGGTTCAGATCCAGCAGAATCAGGTCGTACTTCTCCGCCAGCTGCCAGTCCAGCGCGGAATCACCGTCATAGCAGGAGTCTACCTCGTAGCCCTTTTGCTTCAAGCTTTTGGCCAGCGTGTCGCACAGCGCCCGCTCATCCTCCACAATCAAAATCCGCATGCCGCGCCTCCTCTGCGTTCGTGTGATTACGTCCAGTATAGCATACCGGCATAAAATGCGCATAAAGTTTTCTGTTTTAACGTGGATTTTAACCTCCATATCGCATAATGATCCTGTGAGAAAAAAACAAAGGAGGGCTTCCACATGAATCTCATTTTATCGGCCGCAGGCAGGCGCGCCGTGAGGCTTGGCGTTCTTATACTGGGCGCAGCGATGCTGGCCTACGGCGCGTGGCGGGGCGAGGCCGCCACAGTGCTGTCCAAGGCCATCCGAATCTGTCTGGAGTGCGTGGGCATTGGATAAGAAGAAAGGGACTTCGAAAGCCCCGCCCGTTTCCGGCTTTCTCGCCCGGTTCCGGGGGCTTCTGCAGGCCTGCGCCGCACTGCTGACCAATCCGCACTTGCCTAACCTGTTCAAGGGGCAGATTTACCGGGGAAAGGGCAAGACCGTCTGCGTGCCGGGTCTCAACTGCTACTCCTGTCCCGCCGCCACGGGGGCCTGTCCCATTGGGGCGATTCAGTCGGTGATCGGATCGTCCAAATTCAAGTTTTCCTACTACGTCACCGGCACGCTGATCCTGCTGGGGGTGCTGCTTGGGCGGCTCGTGTGCGGTTTCCTGTGTCCCTTCGGGTGGTTTCAGGAGCTGATTCACAAGATTCCGCTGCCCAGAAAGAAGCTGTCCACAAAGAAGCTCAGACCGCTGCGGTACCTCAAGTACCTGATTCTGCTGCTGACGGTGACGCTGCCGCTGATCTTCACCAACGAGGTGGGACTGGGCGATCCCTTCTTCTGCAAGTACCTGTGTCCCCAGGGCGTGCTGGAGGGCGCGATCCCACTGTCCATGGCCAGCGAGAGCATCCGAAGCGCGCTGGGCAGCCTGTTTACATGGAAGATCGTGGTGCTGGGGGCAGTCGCCATTCTAAGCCTGCTGTTCTACCGCCCGTTCTGCAAGTGGCTGTGCCCGCTTGGAGCGTTCTACGCGCTGTTCAACCGGGTATCGCTGACGGGCATGCAGGTGGACGGGCACAAATGCGTTCACTGCGGCCGATGCGAGAAGGCCTGCAAGATGGACGTGGACGTAACGAAGGCCCCGGATCATCCCGAGTGCATCCGCTGTGGCATGTGCGTCAAGGCCTGCCCCACAGGCGCGGTCAGCTTCCGCTGCGGGCTGGGGCGCGGAACGAAGGAAGAAAAGAATCCAACCGGCGCAAGCGCCGCGGAGAAATAATCACAGAAAAGAAACGGAGGACATTTTCAATGAAGAAGACCTGGATCGCGCTGCTGCTGACGCTGTGTATGCTGACCACTATGGGAGCCGCTTCCGCCTGCTGCGCAGACACCTGCTGCACGGGCACGTCCGGAATGGACGAGACACAGACCATGGAGGAAACCTGCCCCTGCATGATGGACGGCAAGGGCGTGAACGGCTGCCTGTGCGTAAGCGACATGTGCAGTGAGGACTGCCTGTGCGTGGACAGCATGTGCGCCGAGGGGTGCATGTGCGAAAAGCAGTGCGCCTGTGAAAATGAATGCGCCTGCGCCGAGAAGAAGATGGAAATGCTGACGACCGAAATGAACGCTGTGTTCGAGAAAAACATGGATCTGTGGAACCGGTTTTTCGGCATGATGGACAAGCAGCCGGGCATGGACATGAGCTACGCCGATTACCTGACGGCGCAGCTGGAGATGATGAAGGAAAAGTTCACCGAGGACGAGTACAAGCTGCTTCAGCAGGACATTGAGACCATCCGCCGACTGGACGCGGAAATGGAAAGGCTCATGCCGAAAGACGCCATGGCGGCGGACTCGGGCGTGGCGGCGGACTCGGGCATGGCGGTGGAGTGCGGCATGGTGGCGGCGGACGGCGGCATGGTCATGGGAAGCGAAGGGATGGCCATGGCGGACGGCGTCACGGATAACATGGACATGAGCATGGAGGACGATTCGTCCGAGAAGTTCCCTGCCTTTGAGGGCACGGATCTGGACGGCCATCCCGTGACCAGCGAGCTGTTTAAGGAAAACTCCGTCACCGTGGTCAACTTTTGGTTCTCCACCTGCGCCCCCTGCATTGCGGAGCTGAGCGAGCTGAACGCGCTCAACGAGGAGCTCAAGCTGAAGGGCGGCGCGGTGATCGGTATTAACGCGGACACCATTGACGGCGACGAGAGCATGATCATGGAAGCCAGGAGCATTCTGGAAAAGAAGGGTGCCATGTATCAGAACATTTACTTTCCTGTGGAGAGCGAAGCAGGCCAGCTGACCTACAGTATCACGGCATTCCCCACGACGGTGGTGGTGGATCGCAATGGACGGATGGTGGGCGAACCGATCCTGGGCGGCATTAACAGCGAAGCCCAAATGAAGGCGCTGCAGGCCATTATTGACGAGGTACTGGCCAGGGACATGGCGACGCTGGACAAGGACATGATGATGAAGCCGGACGGCAACTAAATATGACCGTGTGAAGGAAAGTCCTACCGTGTGACAAAGGTGATGGAAATGTACGGTGATACCGAGCAGGAGGGCAAAAAGAGCATCGCCCGTTCCGATGCCGCCCGCGCCGCCTATTACAAGAGTATTTCAAGGGAAGAATGGGGCAAGGCGCAGCAATATGACCTTTGCATTGACAGCTCTATCGGCGCAGAGGCAACCTGTGATGTCATCTGCGATTATATGAAAAGCAGAGGGAAAGTCACTGTGCTACACTCGGCGTAAGCACGGCACCGGTGTTTTGCTTCTCGCATTTGATATACCCAGCACCACCCCCACAGAGTAATCGTTGAATTATGAACATACCTATCCCCAAAAAGAGACATAGTAGCTACCTTTCGTTAAAAAGTATGGAGGACAAAATGAAGAAAGGCGACCAAGCAAGTGATTTTCACCTGCCTGGTCGCCTGCTTTCGTTAAATAGTGTACGCAAACCCCTGTAAACACAGGCTTTTGCATCATAAAAATTGAACACCCATGCTGATACGCTTGGTATCAATATGGGTGTTCAGTTATGGCGGAGAAGGAGGGATTCGAACCCTCGCACCGGTTTCCCAGCCTACTCCCTTAGCAGGGGAGCCCCTTACAGCCACTTGGGTACTTCTCCGTATATATACTGGCGGAGAGAGAGGGATTCGAACCCCCGGTGCCTTTCGGCATCACTGGTTTTCAAGACCAGCGCCATCAACCGCTCGGCCATCTCTCCATGTTGAATACCAGCAAACGAAATTATAACAATTAAACACTAATTTGTCAACATGACTTTGTTAAGAAATATAGAATTATTTAGGGGCGTCAAACATATTTATGGAATTATTTCTTATAATACTATTGACATCTAAAAGAAAAAGACTATAATAGATAAGGTGTCAAGTAAAATCCCTTTACACTAATAACTTAAAGGTAGTGTAATTTATCATGAAGGAAAATTCCCCTGTTAATAAAAAAGTTGAAGTAAATTTATTATCGGCTTTTTATGCTCCTTTACTTACACAGCACCAACAGAAAGTATTGATGTTAAGTTACGAAGAAGATTTATCTTTAGGTGAAATAGCGCAACAATTGCAAGTAAGTAGGCAAGGGGTACACGATATTCTATCTCGTGCTATAAAGCAACTTTATTACTTTGAAGAACAGCTCGGGATGTATCAACGTTTTACTACTATTCAAGTTTCTTTAAATCAAGTAATTACAATACTCTCTTCTATAGAAACTACTAAAGAGTCCAAAAAAAAATTAGAAGATGCAGTAAACATGATTCATCAACTTTTACAAGAAGACGAGGAGGAAGGCAGTGGCTTTTGATCGGTTAAGTGAAAAATTTCAAAATGCTTTTAAAAAGCTTTCCGGTAAAGGAAAGTTAACTGAGCAAACAGTAAAAGAAGCAATGCGAGACATTCGAATGGCTTTACTGGAAGCTGATGTAAACTATACAGTAGCAAAGGATTTTATTAAAAATATATCTGAAAAAGCTGTTGGAGAAGAAGTGTTGGAAAGCTTATCTCCAGGACAGCAAGTTGCAAAAATTGTCAACGAGGAGCTTACTCAATTAATGGGTGGCGAAAACGCTCGTTTAACTTGGTCTTCAAGTGTTCCAACCATTTATATGTTATGTGGTCTACAAGGCGCAGGAAAAACCACTATGGCAGCAAAACTTGCAGGATATTTATTAAAACAAGGGAAAAAGCCATTGTTGACAGCTTGTGATATTTATCGTCCGGCTGCTATTCAACAGCTGGAAACGGTTGGAAAGCAGGTAGGGGTTCCAGTATATCAAAAGGGTACCCAAGACCCTGTAAAAACTGCACTAGAATCTATTGAAGAAGCCAGATATTATGGACGAGATGTAGTCATTATTGATACTGCAGGCCGCTTACATATTGATGAGGAATTAATGGATGAACTGGTTAGAATAAAAGACGCAGTAGGTCCACAAGAAATTTTATTAGTAGTTGATGCCATGACCGGACAAGATGCAGTAAACGTTGCTAAAACTTTTAATGAAAAACTGGAAATTGATGGTGTTATTTTAACCAAACTTGATGGAGATACTAGAGGCGGTGCAGCCCTGTCTGTTAGAGCGGTTACGGGTAAACCCATTAAATTTTCCGGTATAGGCGAAAAAGTAACAGATATTGAACCCTTTTATCCAGATAGGATGGCTTCTCGTATTTTAGGTATGGGGGATATGATGACCCTCATAGAAAAAGCTCAGGAAGCTTTTGATGAAGAGGCCGTTGGTAAGCTTTCTAAAAAGACAAAAGTTTCGGATTTAACTTTGGAAGATTTTTTAGAAAACATGCAACAAATGAAAAAAATGGGACCTCTTGACAGTATTTTAGGTATGTTACCAGGAGTTGGTAGCAAACTAAAAGATGTAGAAATAGATAATGATGCTTTAAAAAAGCCTGAAGCGATTATCCACAGCATGACCCCACAGGAAAGGCGTAACCCCGATATATTAAATGCCAGTAGGCGTAAGCGTATTGCAGCTGGATCTGGTACAACAGTACAAGATGTAAATGCCCTTATTAAACAATTTACCCAAGCAAGACAAATGATGAAACAGATGATGGGCGGTATGAGTAAGGGCAGAAAGAAACGGCGTATGCCTTTCAACTTTTAATTGTTGGCTATCATTACCAATATGATTTCCATATATATTTTTTATTTATTTTAGGAGGAATTTACAATGGCAGTTAAAATTCGTTTAAAAAGGATGGGTATGAAAAAGAAGCCCTTCTATCGTGTAGTTGTGGCCGATATTCGCAGCCCTAGAGATGGACGTTTTATTGAAGAGATTGGATACTACAACCCTATGACCTCTCCAGCAGAAATTAAAATTAACCAAGAAAGAGCCAAATACTGGATTGGTGTTGGTGCTCAACCTACAGATACTGTTAAGGTTTTACTAAAAAAAACCGGCGCAATTGAAGAATAAATACTCGGAGATATAAAATGAAAGAATTATTGCTATTTATTGCTCAATCATTAGTGGATGATCCTCAACAGGTTTCTGTTGAAGAAGTAAACGGCCCAGAGGGTATTGTTCTTACACTGTCTGTTGCTCAAGAAGATATGGGAAAAGTTATTGGGAAGCAAGGCAGAATTGCTAAAGCAATTCGTACAGTTATTAGAGCAGCCAGTATGAAACAAGATAAGCCTGTTTTTGTAGAAATCAGATAGTGCTTAAAATACAGGAGCATGTTTATAAAACAGCTCCTGTATTTTTTGTTAATAAGGTGAAGGTGTAGTATATGAAAGAGTTTTTTTTAATTGGTGAAATTGTAAAGCCTCAAGGAATTGGCGGGGAAGTAAAGATAAAACCTCATACCCAAAATCTTAAAAATCTTTTAAAAAACACAGTATTTTATTTTTTTGAAAAAGATGACTATGTTCAAAAAGCAATTTTATCTGTGCGAGAATATGATCAGTTTTTGTATATTCATTTTGCAGATGTTACTTCAAGAAATGCGGCAGAAAGTTTAAGGGGAAAAGAAATATATATTCATCGCTCCCAAGGTGCGCCGTTAAAGGATGAAGAACACTACATTGTAGATTTAGTTGGCTGCAGTGTACTTAACAGTAAAAAAGAAAAAATTGGTGAGCTGGTAGATGTTTTACAGCCTGGAGGAACAGATGTATATGTTGTTAAAACTCCGAAAGGGAACATCATGTTTCCGGCTCTTTTAAAGTTAATTCCTGAAGTAAATATTGAAGAAAAATGGATTAAAATTAACGAAAACATTTTAGAAGAGGTGGGTATTTTTGAACATTAAAATTTTAACCATTTTTCCTGAAATGTTTGAAAGTTTTTTAAACACCAGCATTTTAGCTAGAGCTATTGAAAAAGAACAAATTGTTATCGAATGTATTGACATACGAAGTTTTTCTGACAACAAACATAAAAACACAGATGATTATCCCTTTGGAGGAGGAGCCGGCATGGTGATGATGGCCCAACCAATTGTTGAAGCCATGGAGTATGCTCAACAGACCATGGAAAAACCTAAACGAATTTACCTAGGTCCTAAGGGAAAAACTTTTTCTCAAGAAAAAGCTTGGGAAATGGCAAAAGAAAAAGAATTAATATTTCTTTGTGGCCATTATGAGGGAGTAGACCAAAGAGCGTTGGATTTATGTACTGATGAAGAAATTTCTATAGGAGATTATATTTTAACTGGTGGCGAAATAGGAGCAATGGTA
>CAZEIB010000099.1:0-7931 GCA_964511785.1 uncultured Oscillospiraceae bacterium | reverse complement strand
AAGCCTCTTTTATATTAAGGTTTTTATAAATTATTTTTCAATGGTTAAGGTAAAACCCACTTGTTTTTCAAAGCTGTTTCGTAGGGCAGCAATAATGTTGCCGTGGCTGTCGTTTAAGCTCATGGTGGCAGTGGAGGTGATGTCGTTTAACATGGCTTTTTCTTCATCGGTTAAAGCATTGTATTTAGCGGCATCTTCTTCTTTTTGGCTGTCGGCTTTTAAAGGACGGCCGTTTAAATCGGAAGTGTATTTGCTAAACCACTCTTCTACTTCTTCAATGGTTTTGCCTACAAATAATTGCTCATAAGCATCCATTTGTTTTTCCCAAGTACCAGTGCCCATGGCATAGCCTTTTCCACGGGCCCGTTTGCTTTGCCAAGAGTCAATTTCGGCCATGAAGTTTTCATCGGTATCTTCGGTTTTACCTTTTACTTCGCCCTTATGGTCGGCATCATAGTTATAGCCCCCTTGGCCGGGGAAACCGCTAAAATGAGGCATGCCTTCCCCATCGTAATTGGGGGTGGCTACTTCTAATTGATCGATACTTAGGGCTGCAATTTTGCCTTCGCCGTCAAATAAAGTAGTGGCAAATACTTGGTTAAAAGAATATACTCCTGTTTCGGTGTTGTCTTTTCCAGGACCTAAGCGGCCGGAGAAGTCAAAACCAAAACCAAAGCCTTGGGCCCCTTCAATGGCTAGGGGTTTACGGTTTTCATAAGCATTTTTTAAAGCTTTAATCATATCTCCGTGGCTGTCCTTTAAGCTCATGGTGGCAGTGGAGGTGATGTCGTTTAACATGGCTTTTTCTTCGTCGGTTAGGGCATTGTATTTGGCAACATCTTCTTCTTTTTGGCTGTCGGCTTTTAAAGGACGGCCGTTTAAATCGGAAGTGTATTTGCTAAACCATTCTTCTACTTCTTCAAGGGTTTTGCCTACAAACAGTTGTTGAAAAGCATCCATTTGTTTATCCCAAGTGCCGGTACCCATGGCATAATCGGAGCCACGTTCTCGTTTGGTTTGCCAAGTGGCAATTTCGGCTAAATAGCTTTCTTCCGTTACGTCAATGGTGCTGTCCACTTTTTCATCGTGGTCGCTATCGTAATTATAGCTTTGGCCGGGGAAACCGCTAAAATGAGGCATAGAAGCCCCATCGTAATTAGGGGTGGCCACTTCCAGCTGATCTAGGTAAGCATAAAGAATTTTGCCTTCTTTATCAAAAAGTACATTGGCAAATACTTGGTTAATGGAATATACTTGGGTGTCGGTATCGTCTTTGCCGGGGCCTAAACGGCCTAGGTTGGCAAGGCCGAAACCTAAAAATACATCACTGGAAGCGGCTTCCTGTGGGGCAGCTTCTAGGGCTTTGGGTTCTCTAAAAGGGTTGTTGTCAGGGTCAATGGCATTTTTTACGGCTGCTATAATGGCATTGCTGGTAACAGTAGCTGTGGCTACTATATCTACATCGGCAGTGTTTTTTTCTACAATGAGAGGGGGAATTTGTTCCACTGCCAAAGAGCCAATACCATTGGTTTCATCCTGGTTTACTACTTTTACATCGGTAATGGTATCGCCATCTACCGTTACTTCTACTTCAATTAGGCTTTTAAAACCTTGGGCTTTACCTTGAAGAACTTGAGGTTCTCCATAAGCAAAAGCAGAAAATAAAAGTAAGGAAGACAATACAAGGGATAGGATTTTACGCATAAATATACGCCTCCGTTAACAATTGATAGATATTATTAAATAATATCAATACCTTATTATAAACCTTTTTTTAAGGGCTTACAATATAAATAAGGAAAATATATTGACAATAAATGGACAAAGTATAACTGTAAAAAAAGAGAGTATTCTTATTGTTGAAGGGAAAAAAGCAGTTCATCTTAAAGGACTAACTGCTTTTTATTAGATATGCTCTTTTCTAAATTCACAAAGAAGATAAATATCATTGATTTGGCGGTCGCCTTCAACGTTAAAGATAATGGATAAGTATTGCATATTCTTCCCATGGGGGGCTGTAGCCTTTATTTGAAGGGTAGTTTCTTCACTAAGGGGTAAAGCTAACAGTTTTTCTCTCGTTTTTTCAGAAAAGAAAAAGGAAACCTTGAAATAAGAATCCCATATGGATAACCCAAATATGGGCTTTACTTTATTTGTACCACGGGAGGTTACCCATTTATATTCCCCTTTAGATAGCCAAGCTTTGCCATCGTTATAGTAGCGCCAATCCATCAGTGAAATACTGCGTTTGTCTAGTTCATCAATAAATTTTTCATAAGTTGAATTAGCTAACCCTAGGCCTTGGGCTATGATTTGATGGGTTGGTTTTATATCAGGATTTTTTAACAATTGCTTTTTATCCATAAAATATTCTCCTAAAAAATTTACTACCTATTAATAAACATGATTATACCACGCAGTTTTATGTTGAAAAGACGCTGCTTTTTATAAAAACATAGGTAACAGATAAACTGGAATAGTTGGCATTTTATTTGTAAAAACAATAAAAAGACTGCCCGACCTTATACAGGGTACAAAGTCGGGCAGAAAGGCTATTAAGACGGGTTGTTATAATAGTAAATTATTGTATATTAGTCTCTACATAGGCTTCGGAACTGATTGTAATAGGCACCACCCATTCGTGTTTAATTCGTTGATCCATTACATATTCATCTTCCAAGGTTACAGGGTTGGTGGATAAATAAAGCTGTAGTTCCGCTCCGTCTTTGATTTCTTCTTCTAAATAAATTTCAAAGGAAAAGAAAAGACCTCCGTTAGCCATGGGAATAATAGAAAAACCCATATCTCCTGCAGAAACAAGCTCTCCCTCTTTCAAAATCCCATCGGGAATCACTTGGGCCATTAATATGTCAGCATTTTTTTCTTCTGCCACTTGGGCATAGGTGGGGTCTGTTTCTTTAGCGTGGTAAAATTTTTCACTTTCTTCAATGGCCCTACTGCTATCTCGTGCTTTTGAATGGACACCGCCCATATCTGGTGCCAATAAAACAATGTTTTCTCCTTCTTTTGGATGAATTTCTCCACTACCGTAAATGACCCCTTGGGCAGCTACTACATCATATAAGGTAAATACCGTTTGACCTAATACATATTCTTTTTCAAGTTTTTCAGTTTCTCCCTGTTCTAGGGCTTTTTGGTATTCTTTGCCATAAAAAATACCAAAAAAATCAACGGTGGGGGATAAGCTAAGAGCAAGTACAGTGCCTGCCAGCAATAATACTAAACCAAGGGCCAATACAGGGGCCCATTTTACTTTTTTCACTGTTGTTTCTCCTTTCACGGCTTTGCGCACAATGCGCTGGTAATCTGTTTGGGTAGTGGTAAGAAAGGAGAGCTGATGGTCTATTTGTTTTTTAAAATCTCTTCTAGTCATTTTCATACCACTCCTTTAACGTAATTTTTAATCTTTTTTCGGCTTTTTTTCTTCGCCTATGGATGGTAGAGGGAGCCAAGTTTAAGGCTTTGCCAATATCGTAGGTGTTTAAGTTTTGGTAATAGTATAAAAGAATCACTTCCTTTTCTTTTGGAGGAAGGGCCCTTACAGCGTTTATCAAGGTATCGTCAAAGGGAGGGTCTTCTCTTGCCGGCTCTGGCAAAGTCTCTAAAGTTTTTCCATGGTCCACCCTTTTAAACCAACTGCTTTTTCGGTAGTCTTTACAGGTGTTAATGGCAATGCGCATCAGCCAAGTTTGCAGGCTGCTTTCTCCTTTAAAAAAGGCTAAATGTTGCCAAGCTTTGGTAAAGGTATCCTGCATAACATCTTGGGCAAGCTGGCTGTCGCCTAAATAAACGTAGGCCATGCGTAAAATACTTTGGCTGTAGGTTTCCACCAAAAAAATCAAGGTTTCTTCTTTGGTTTTGCTTCCTTCCCACTCCACTGCCTCTTCACCTCGTCTTTTTGCTGAAAGTAGGGTTTTGTCGGTCATCTTCCTCCCCCTTTCCTTTATTTTAGAGCTCTTACTAATTAGACGAGGGGGAAGAAGATTTATTGCGTTTTGGTAAAAAAATAATTGCAAAAAAAGTATTGTAAAAAAGTAGGATAAAAATTTAAAAATTTTTATTTAACGGGCATGTGTTTGAAAAAACAGGTAAGAAGAAAAGCCTAGAAGCTATTTTGTCATTGCTAGGCTTAACATGATATTACAGATGAGGATTATAAAACTGTAACCCTAAATAGATAAAGAGAAACCCTACTGCATTTCCCAAAACATCATGGAAACCCGCTGATCCAGCTCCGCTAATACCTGGTCTAAGGTGGCCTGTTTATTAAAGTACTTTAATAAAATGGCTGTACTATCTATTTGGAAATTTATGGTATGGGCTAAATCCCGGTGGTCAAAAACCATGTAGGGAGCTAATTTTCGGTATTCTGCCAAGTCTTCAGGAGAAATTTCCCAGCGGTTTTTTTCTAATTGGTTAAGGGCTGCTTCTTCTTGAGCTAACAGGTTGTTTAAGTCAGCCAGTTGAGAGGGATCTGTTAAGTTGGCTATTTGATGTTTGAGGGTGCTGATATTAAAATGATATGTTTCTGCAAGGACCTCATACTTTGAAGTTTCAATTAAGTCGTTATCATTGGGGTGAAGGGCATAGTTTCTTAAAAAGTCCATGTTTTGGCTATAAAACTCTAAAAATTGAATCGCTTCTTCTTTGTTTTGACTATGGGGGTTTACTATGAAATAGACTAAAGTTGTAGGGATCATGGGCTTTTCTCCTTGGGAAAAAGCCAGTGGAGAGAGATACTTCTTTTTCAAAGGTTCAGGATTGAGGCTTTTGAATAAAGGACCAGAATCAGTGGGAGTAAAAATGTATTTTTCGCTTATTTTATCATGAGAAGAATCCCCTTCTTCCCTCCATTTGCTAAGGGGAGCAATTTTTTCAAGGGCGGCACGAAAGGCAGGGGTGTTAAAGGATAAAGGTTCTTCTTTAGAGGCGTAGGTGTGAACGTAATAAGAAGTAAGGGTGCGTATAGCATCTTCCAACTGAGCCTGTGCCCTTTGCCTTCCATCAAAAGTAACTTGGGGATGATTAGCATAATGTTCCTGGTACCATAAAAGCATTATATCGTGATAATCACTTAAATTATCAGGAATAGAACCTAATTGGGCCTCTTCTAAAAGTTGAGGATAAACAGTCCAATAATGCGGCCATAAATCTATAGGGAAGCCGATTAAGGTATTGTTTGGCATTAAATAATCTTGAATTTTGGGGTACATTAAAAGCACATCTTCCCTTAAAATGGAAGATTCTAAGGGATAACCATAACCACGATGAAAAAGTTCTTTGCCATCAATGCTACTGCTTGTTACTAAAAAAAGGTCTATGCCTTGATCTCCGGTTAAAATGGTAGAGGAAATTTTTTCTAAGGCATTTTCATTTCCTCCATTGTAAAGGGTAAAAGCACTTTGAGGGTAAACTTTTTTATAATCTGAAAGGATATTTGAGTCTATCATGTTATTTTCTTCGCTCCAAATGGTAAGGGGATTATTTTCAAGGGCTCTTATTTCTCCACCGAAAGAATAAAGACCTGTACTTTGACTAATGAAAATATACCGCTTATGCCAAAGGCCTACATAGGTAGCATCTTGCTGATCACTGCCCGGAGGCAAGTAATCAACAGGTATGGGGTTTTTATTTTGCAACTGAAATAGCTGGCCATCGCAAAGGGCATAAATGCGGTCCTCCAAAAAATCATAAGCAACGGCACCATTGCTTATGCCTTTTAAGGTTCCTATTTCATTGATGATGCTTCCGGTTTTAGGGTCAATAAGCATAAGGGTTTGGGTGTAAAAATCAAAGCCTAAAATTTGATCGTTTTTATAGGGCAAAATTTCTTCAAAGCCATGGTCTCTGGTTTCAATGGGAGTTCCTGCCCCGTTTTCTAAGGAAAAACGATAGATTTTTTTTGAATGATCTGTAAAATTATAATAAAGGGTATACAAAAACCCCTTTTGTATAAAAGGAGATTGGAGAAGAGGTTTTTGAAAACCTTCTTCTAAAGCATCCTCCTCTTCGTAAAGTTGAAGCTTCACAAGTTTTTGAAGGATGGTGTTTTCTAATTGATAAACAAATTCAGTAGCAGAATCGAAGAGGTAAAGGGTGGAGCCATCTGAAAAAAGCAAGGCGGAATAAAGGTTTATTTCAGGGTAGTCTGAAAAATGGAGAAGGGTTTTTGGCTCCTCTTCTTTTTCTTCAAGGGAAACCAGCTCCCCTTCCATAAGCAAATACAATACATCCTCTACTACTTGTGCGCCGTAGGCTTGGTGAAAAATGCTGCTTGTTTCGATGGGGTTTTCCAAGGCGTCAGTAGCTAAAATAGAGAAAGGATGAAGGGATAAGAGAAGGATTATTACTAAAAGAATAGATAACTTTTTTAAAAAAGGTTTTTTCATAAAAGTTCCCCCGTGTATAGATTTGTTAGTTTGCATACTAGGTAAAATAATTATAACAGAAGCTTCCTCTTTATAGGAAGGGGAAGGGGATTTTTTTTACAAAGGAAAATGAAGAACAAACACACTTTTATCTTTAATTTGTACAATATTGTTCTTGTATACATTTTAGCCCCATGGTACCATAAAATAAAGAAGAAAATTGGAAATTGTTCTGCTGCCACCTTTATCCAAGACTGATTTTTATAAAGGAGAAAAAAGATGAAAGAAAAATGGCTGGATTGGATTATAGAATTACAGGCCCTTGCCCAAAATGGCCTTCATTATACCAAGGATGTGTATGACAAAGAGCGCTTTGAGCGCATTAGAGAAATTACCTGCGAAATGATAAGCCTTCAAAGTGATTTACCCCTTGAAAAAGTGAAAACCCTTTTTGCCGAAGGCACAGGTTACCAAACCCCTAAACTGGATACCCGAGGGGCTATTATACAAAACAACCAAATACTGTTAATAAAAGAAAAACCTGCCGGCACTTGGGCTTTGCCTGGGGGCTGGGTAGAGGTAAACCAAACCATAAAAGAAAACACAGAAAAAGAAGTAAAAGAAGAGGCGGGATTAAAGGTAGAGGCCACTAAAATAGTAGCTTTACAGGAGCGAAACCGCCACAACCTGCCTAAATATGCCTATAATATTTGCAAAGTGTTTGTACTATGTAAATTGATAGAAGAAGGGCCTTTTCCCCAAAATCCTGAAACCAGTGAAAGAAAATTTTTCGATTTAGAAAACCTGCCCACCTTAGCAGAAGAAAAAAATACCAAAGCACAAATTGCCCTTTGTTTTAAAGCCTACCATAGCCCCCACTGGCAAGTGCCTTTTGATTAAAAAAAGCTTATGAAAGAAAGGGAAAACCATGAGAAGTGAAAAAGAAATGATGGCTTTGATTTTACAAACCGCTTTAAACCATAAAGGTATTTTAGGGGTATATATGAACGGTTCCCGTACCAACCCCAATGCCCCTAAAGATGATTACCAAGATTATGATGTGGTTTTTGTGGTAGAAGAAACGGCCCCTTTTGTGCATAACCCCCAGTGGCTAGCGGTCTTTGGAAAAACCTTAATTACCCAAGAACCGGATTTAATGGATTTTATAGGGGATAGGCATCAAAAAGAGCCTTTCGACCCTTCCTTATCTTATACATGGTTAATGCTTTTTGAAGACGGAAACCGAATAGATTTACGAATAGAAACCATAAAAAAAAGTGAAAAAAACATTTTGAAAGAAAAACTCACCTTGATTTTACTAGATAAAGAAGGGGTTTTTCCAAAGCTTTCTTCCCCAACAGATGAGGATTACCATATCATTAAACCCGTAGAAGGAGAATATAGGGTCTGCTGTAACGAGTTTTGGTGGTGTTTAAACAACGTGGCCAAAGGAATTGCCAGAGAGGAAATTTCCTATGCTATGGGAATGCTAAATCAAGTAGTGCGAGAAGCCCTTCATACCATGATGGATTGGTATATTGG
>CAZEIB010000098.1:0-7942 GCA_964511785.1 uncultured Oscillospiraceae bacterium | reverse complement strand
AACAGGCCAGAAGAATATTAAAACAAATGGGTGCCGATAGAGAAATACAAAGTTCTTTTTCTTTAGAAGATATTGTCTCAACAGTAGATTTAAATACCTTTTCACCTAAACAAAATCCTTATTCTTCCCTGGCTTCTCCATTAACTTCCTCTCCTTCATCTTCTGTTCAAAGTCAGGCACCCTTATCGGGTTCTATTTGGCTGGATGCCTTAGCGGATACTTTAAAAAAAGTACCGATTTATAACATAAAAAAAGAAGAAACAGGTTTTAAAATGGTTCCCCTTGAAAAAGGTCGAATTGGTGGAGCCAACAAAGATCAAGTTTTTTATTTGGAAGTTCCCGACGATTCCATGATGGGTTATCGTTTTTTTACAAAAGATTTATTGTTGATTTTACCCTCTTCTCTACCTATACATCATAGTTTTATGTTGGTTAAATATCAAAATAAAGTTATGGTACGTAAAATTCTTTTGTTGGAAGGAGGACAGGTTTTGATGGTGGATTATTGTAGAGAGCCAAACATAACCCCTTGTTTAGTACAAGACCTTCACATTATTGGTCGCTGTGCTGTATTAGAAAGCCCATTGCCATAAAAGTTAAAGGGGCAGTTTCCATAACTCTTCTTTCCAAAAAGGATCCATAGGCGGAACAACATGTATCGTTCTGCCTTTTTTTCGTCCATAAGCTACTGTATAGCCTGTTCCTCCACCTTCTCTTCCATCATAACCTGCCAGTAAGTGACAGGCGTTGTCTACCATAAAGCGATTTCGCATATGGTAAGCGCCCTGTTGCCACTGCTTAGAAAGGATAAACCGACAATCACTTGCCCTTAATAAAGCCTCATAACGTTTTTGATCTTCTCCAGACCAAGAGCGGCTTTGCCCTTCATAGGGAAGAACGGCAATAAGGAAAAGATTTTTCTCTTTTCGTTTTTCCCTTACCAATTCTCCTAAAAGGGTATCTGCCCCTGTGGCCATACCCGTTAGAAAAAATTGAATTCCCTGACTGATTTGTTTGTCCAAATTTTTCTCTAACCGGTAAAGAAAATTTTCTTCTTCTAAAGAGTTTTTTTCAAAAGGAAGTTGATGATAACGGTGTCCTGTAAAAGCACAAGCCTGTTCTTTTTTCCAAAAAACATTTTTTTCATCTGTTCCATAAAAAATTTTTTCCATTATTTTAACAAGTGAACCTCTTCCATGAGTTTTTCCGGATTTTCCGAGGTAAATAAAGCTGTACCCATTACCAAAACATCAGCTCCATCTTTTACCACCTTTGCAGCATTTTGAGGGCCTATTCCTCCATCTACTTCAATATGTCCTGTAAAGCCCCACTTCCGTAAAGTTTTTACTTTTTTCATCATGTTTTCCATAAAGCTTTGGCCTCCAAAGCCTGGCTCCACAGTCATGACCAAAACCATATCTACTAAAGGCAAAAAAGGGCGTAATGCGTCAATGTCCGTTCCGGGTTTTAAAGTAATTCCGGCTTTAATCCCTCTTTTTTTAATTTTCTGTAAAACTTTTTCAGGTTCTTTGGTTGCTTCAATGTGAATGGTTAAAATATCTGCTCCTGAATCGATAAAGGTATCGATATATTTTTCAGGTTCAACAATCATTAAGTGTACATCTAAGGGTAAGGAAGTCACGGTTTTTAATGCCTTTACCACATGAGGACCGTAAGACAAGTTGGGAACAAATACCCCATCCATTATATCTACATGAATCCAATCGCAGCCTGCTTTTTCCATTTTTTGAATTTCTTCCCCTAAATTTAAAATATCCGCTGCCAAAACCGATGCCGCCACCTTAATCATATCTGTTCCTCCAGTTTTCTTTTAATTCTTCTAATAATATATGGTATCTCTTTAATCTTTCAGGGTGAATTTTCCCTTCTTCCACTGCCTGTAGTATTTTACATTTAGGTTCACTATCGTGGTAGCAAGGTTGAAAATAGCACTGTTTTTGATAAGGAGCAAATTCCGGATAGTAATTTTGTAGTTCTATAGGGTCCATGGTTTTATCTAAATCCAACAAGCTGAATCCCGGTGTATCTAATACGCAAAGGCCATCTTTTTCAATAAGGGTAGTATGGCGGGTAGTATGTTTTCCTCGTTGGGTTTTTTTGCTCAACCCACCGGTTTCCAGCTCCAGGTCTAAAATGCCATTTAACAAGGTGCTTTTCCCCACTGCCGATTGCCCTGCCATACAGCATAATTTCCCTCTCATGGCCTCTTTTAACTCTTCTAGTCCTTCTTGAGTATAGGCACTTACCTGGTAAAAAGGAATACCGCTATTTTGATACTCTTGGCTAATTTTTTCTCCCAATGTTTTATTTAAATCTGCTTTGTTGTATACCAGTATGCAATCAATATTTTCCTTTTTTGCCCTAACAAGCATTTTATCTACCAATAACAAATCTACCATGGGACTTGAGCTAATGGTAATAAGCATTACCTCAATGTTGGCTGCAGGGGGGCGTATGAGTTGAGAGGTTCTAGGTAAAATCTCCTCTATCCAACCTTCTTCCTCACCTTGAGGTGGATGGAAAAGAACTTTATCCCCTATTAAGGGAGAAATATTTTCGATGCGGAAACGTCCTTTAGCCCTAAGGATATACTCTGTACCCTGATCATCTTTAATGGTATAAAAGCCGCCTCGCCCCTCAATGATTCGTCCCTGTTTCAACTTCATCAACCTGCTCCTCTCCAACTAGTATAATTTGATCTTCTATGATTATATTATTGTTTTGATAAACGCGATAAGTATACTTTCCTTCTTGACTATAATAAAGAATACCCATTAATTGAAGCCCACCTTCCGGCTTTTGAACCTGCTCCCATTGAAAAACTTCTTCTCCTCTTTCATCTACCAGCATCACTTTTAAGATACCCTCTTCTTTTATAGCAGAAATTTTATGAGAAATACTCCCTTGATAGGGTTGCCAACGTTCATCCGCCATGGTTAGCTCAATGGGGCTTCGAAGGGTTGTAACGGTTTTTGCTGGAGGGTTTTGGCTTACAATCATGCCGTTAGGCCTATTACGAGTCACTTCAATCCCTTTTAATTTTACCAAATTCAGTTCATAGTCTTTTAAAAGGACCTTTGCTTTTTCTAAATTTCCTCCACCCACATCAGGCATTTCCCCTTTGCCGCCGGATAAAACCACTTGTATTACTTGACCAGGTTGAACTTTGGTATTGGCTGAGGGGCTTTGATCTAAAATCACATCTACTTTTTCATCTGAAATAACCCTATCTGCAATTTCTATTACCATGCCTAAACTGCTTACCATGGAGGTAGCACTTTCTCTGGTTACCCTAAATAAATCCGGTACCAATAATTCTTCTTTTCCGGTGGATACATAGTAAACCACCTTTTCCCCTTTATTAATTCGCTCTCCAAATTCAGGACTTTGCATTACTACAATCCCAGGAGGAACCCCCTCATTGCTAATATTATTTACTTCCCAAATTAGTTGTTTCTTTGCTAAAAGCTCTTGGGCTTTTACCTCTGTTTCTCCTATTAAGCTTGGCACTTCTACAGATAAAATGATATTTTTATAAATATAGTTTCCACCCAAAATAAGGGCTACAAGAACAAGCAAAGAGGAAATTGCTAAAAAGATGATTTGGATCCTCTTTTTCTTTTTCAGTTTTTTCCGTCTTTCTGTAGAAAGATTTTTTCTCTCTTGTAATAGGTTTTTACCGCCACGTCTTTTTCGTATGGCTTTTTCTTCTTTAGCCAATACTTTACTAAGCTTATCACTATCTTCTAAAAAGGTTCCTCCTGTTTCTCCACTTTTCACTTCTAAAGCAGCCTTTAAATCTGCAGCCATATCAATGGCATTTTGGTATCGGTCTTTTGGATTTTTTTCCATGGCTTTTATTACAACATTAGATAAAGCCTGTGATATATGGGGGGAGTACTCCTGAATGGGGCGTGGTTTATTATGTAAGTGTTGCATGGCAACCGCCACAGGACTATCTCCTTCAAAAGGCACATGGCCCGTTAGCATTTCATAAAGAACTACCCCCACAGAGTAAATATCTCCTGTTTGAAGAACCTCTTCACCGGCGGCCTGCTCAGGAGAAAAATAGTGAACGGAACCCATTACACTATCACCTTTACTAAGGGTTGCACTGTTGGCCACACGGGCAATGCCAAAATCTGCCACTTTAATATGACCTTGGGCCTGTACCATAATATTTTGGGGTTTAATATCTCTATGAATAACTCCGTTTCGGTGAGTATGCTGTAAAGCAGATAAGATACGTATGGTTATTTGTACTGCTATGGAAGGAGGAACTTTGCCTTTTTCTTTAATTAATTCTTTTAAATTGGTCCCTTCCACATATTCCATTACCAAATACCGCACACTGCTGTCCATACCCACATCTAACAAGTTTACAATGTTGTGATGAGAGACTTTACTTGCTGCTTGGGCTTCTCTTTCAAAGCGCTTTAAAAACTCTTCGTCCTGACTAAATTCGGGACGTAATATTTTTACCGCCACTTCTTGATTGGTTTTAAGGTCTATAGCCAAATAAACATTGGCCATTCCCCCTTTCCCAACCAGGCGGATTATTTTATATCGCTGCGATAAAATTCTATTATTCATTGTCTTCCTCCCCATCTTGAAGAAGCACAATGGTAATATTATCTCTTCCCCCATTTTCCAGTGCTCTGTTTAACAAAAGCTCTCCACTTTGTTCAATAGGGTTTTCTTTAATAATTTGAATAATCTCTTTTTCCTCCACCATGGAAGTAAGTCCATCTGAACAAATAAGCCAAATATCTCTTTTTTTCCTTTCCACAGTTATCATATCAACTTCAATGGTTTCTGCACTTCCCACAGCCCGGGTTACAATATTGCGATAAGGATGGGTTCGGGCTTTTTCTTTGGTTAGCATTCCTTTAGCGATCATTTCTTCTACAATGGAGTGGTCTTTAGTAATTTGGGTAAATTCACCTTCTCGCAGCAAATAGGCTCTGCTGTCTCCTACATGAGCCAAGATGATTTCTTGTGGCTTTGCCCATAAAACAGTTAAGGTAGTACCCATTCCAGATAAACTTTCCTCTTCCTCTTGTAAAAGATATAAATCGTGATTGACTTTGATGACAGACTCTTCCAAAAAATTTTTATCGGGGTCTTTCCCTGTTAAGGCATCTTGAAGGAGGGATACTGCCTTGCTACTGGCAACTTCCCCTCCGTTATGGCCTCCCATTCCGTCTGCTACACCGTAAATATTTTCAGCTAAAAGCAAGGCATCTTGATTTTTACTGCGAACAGCGCCTATATGGGTTTTTCCCACTACTTTCATCATACAATCACTCCTGATTTTTAACTACTCTATAAGAGACCTGCGCAACTGCCCACAGGCACCACCAATATCTTCTCCCATGGTTCTTCTTAAAGTCGAAGAGATTTTTTCTTTTTCTAAGGCTTTGATAAACTCATAAGCCTTTTGTTTAGATACGGTTTTTAACCTTCTTTCCTCTACTTCATTTAAAGGAATGACATTAACATGGCAGTTTAAACCTTGAAGTTTTTTTGCCAATTCCTTTGCATCCTCTACAGAACTGTTTACCTCTTTGATTAAAGCATACTCAATAACAATACGCCTACCGGTATGTTCAAAGTAGGTTTTACCTGCCTCAAGTACTTCTTCCATGCTATATTTTTGGGCAATGGGCATACTCTTTTTACGTATTTCATCGTTAGGGGCATGAAGAGAGATGCATAAGGTTACAGGTAAGCCCTCTTTGGCAAAAGCCTTCATTTGAGGCACTAAGCCACAAGTGCTTACAGAAATATTTCTAAGGCTGATATATAAACCTTCTTTTTCTCTTAACAAGTGAAGAAACTTTACCACTTCCTGGTAATTGTCAAAGGGTTCTCCGCTACCCATAAGCACCACGTTACTCACTTTATCCTCTGCCTTTAAATAGTTGTTGGCAGCAATAATTTGTCCTAACATTTCTCCTGAAGAAAGGTTTCTGATACAACCTTCCAAGGTACTGGCACAAAAAGTGCAACCCATTTTACAACCCACTTGGGTAGAAATACAAAGGCTATAACCGTGGTGATAGCCCATTAGCACCCCTTCTACACAGTTACCGTCTTCTAAAGCAAATAAAAACTTCACTGTACCGTCTTTTTTTGATACATAACTTTCAAAAATTCGAACCGGCTGGGCCACCGCCTCTTCTTCAAGAGTTTTTCGAAAGGCCAAAGGAAGATTGGTCATCTCTTCAAAGGTTTTTCCTTGATGAAGCCAAGAAAACAATTGTTTTCCCCTAAAAGAAGGCTGCCCTTTAGCTACTACATAAGCAGTAATTTCTTTAAGGGAATGATTTAATAAAAGTTTTTTCCTCAACGAGTTTTCCCTTTCTTTAAAAAGCGGGCTATAAAAAAGCCTTCTACTTCATCCTCTGTTGGCAGTAATTGTATACCATACTCCCCTGTTTTTTGAAGCAATTTTTCCGGAAAACTTTCAGGCAACGTAACTAAAGTAAAGTCAGGATGGTTTTCTAAAAAGTCTTTTACTTGTTCTTGGTTTTCCTTCATCAATATAGAGCAAGTGGAATATACCAAAATTCCCCCGGGCTTTACATACTGACTACAAGCATTAAGAATGGTTTTTTGCTCTTCCACCAAAGCTTCTATGGTTTTAAGGGTATGGCGATACTTCACGTCGGGTTTTTCCCACATAACACCAATACCCGAACAGGGTGCATCAATGAGAATTTTATCAAAACTTTCTACTAGGTCTTCTCTTAAAATTCCGGCATCTTTAATCATAGGTCTTACATTTTCAAGGTGTAGCCTTTTTTTCATTGCATGAAGAAGGTCTACCCGATGAACGTGTTTATCCCAAGCTTGAACACGTCCCGTTCCCTTCATTTGTTCTGCCAGGTAAGCAGTTTTCCCTCCTGGAGCGGCGCAGGCATCTAATACCACATCTCCTGGTTTTACATCTACCGCTTTGGCGGCTAAAAGACTTCCTTCCCCTTGAATACTGTAATAGCCTTGTAAATAATGTTCTTCTCTTCCAATATTCTCTAACCCTTTTGCCCAAAGAATTTGCTGAAAAGACCCCTCTTGTATTTCTGCGTTTTTCCCTTCAAGAAGTTGCTTAAGTCCCTCCATGTCCGTTTTCATCGTGTTCGGCCTTAGGGGAATGCCCCATTGAGGATTTTTATAGCCACATATTTCCTTAGCTTTATTATAGCTATAATCTTGTATTAATTCTTCTACCAGCCACAGGGGAATGGAATAATGGATAGATAAATATTTTTCCGGTTCATTTTTTTCATCAGGCCATTGAATACGCTCTTTTTCTCTGGTGAAGGTGCGTAATACCCCATTGATAAAACCGGTTAAGTACTCCATTTCAATTAGTTTTACCAAGTTGACCCCTTCGTTTACAGCCGCACTTTCGGGAATTTTATCTAAATAAAGCATTTGATAAAGGCTTAGCCGTAAAATGTTCCAAGGCTCAGGGGCTACCTCTTCCTTGTTTTCAATAAAAAAGGAAAGGGCAAAATCAATGGCCAACTGGTTTTCAATGGTTCCGTAAAATAGCTGGGTAGCCAGCCTTTTTTCAACAGAGGTCAAAGGGGTGCTTTCCAAACGTTTATCTAAGGTAAGACTACCATAAGCCCCTTCGTTACTTACATCGTTTAAAGCCATTAAGGCTACATACCTAGCTGTATTTTTAGGATTGACAAAGGGAGGTCTATTCCCCTCTTTTGAAAAAGAGTTTCTTTCTCGGTTCCCATAAGGGCTTTTTCCATAGGGTTTATCTCCCTCTTTTGAAAAAGAGCCTCTTTCTCGGTTCCCATAAGGGCTTTTTCCATAGGGTTTATCTCCCTCTTTTGAAAAAGAGCCTCTTTCTCGGTTCCCATAAGGGCTTTTTCCATAGGGTTTATCTCCCTCTTTTGAA
>CAZEIB010000097.1:0-7960 GCA_964511785.1 uncultured Oscillospiraceae bacterium | reverse complement strand
CCCTTGCCTGCTTGTTTCACCGGTTTCCTCGTTAATCATCATTCCGTTTTGCGCATTGGTTTCAATATTTGAACTGGTGGCAATCAGTGGGTTAGGATCGGTACCTAAAGCCATAAGAACGGTATCAACCTCCATAAAGAAGCGACTGTTTTCAATAGGAACAGGAGCCCTTCTGCCGCTGGCATCTGGCTTATCCAACTGCATTTTTATACAGGAAATTCCTTTTACCCATCCGTTTTCATCAACAATAATTTCAGTAGGGTTGGTAAGAATATCAAAAATAACTCCTTCTTCTTGGGCGTGATGAACTTCTTCCAGACGAGCAGGTAACTCTTCCATACTTCGCCTATATATAACATGTACTTGGGCGCCTAAACGTAAGGCAGTTCGGGCGGCGTCCATGGCTACATTTCCACCACCTATAACGGCCACCTTTTTACCAGCTACAATGGGAGTGTGATAAAGAGGGGAATAAGCTTTCATTAAATTGGAACGGGTTAAGTATTCGTTGGCAGAAAAAACCCCATTGGCATTTTCCCCAGGGATCCCCATAAAACGAGGAAGACCTGCACCGGAACCGATGAAAACTGCATGGAAACCTTCTTTTTCCATTAAATCGTTGATGGTAATGGTACGCCCCACCAGAACGTTGGTTTCAATAGTAACGCCTAGCTTTAAAACGTTGTCTATCTCCTTAGCTACAATGTTCTCTTTAGGTAAACGAAATTCGGGAATACCGTATACCAATACCCCACCAGGTTGGTGAAGGGCTTCAAATATTTTTACTTCATGGCCCATTTTGGCTAAGTCTCCACCACAGGCTAATCCAGCAGGACCGGAACCAATAATTGCTACTTTTTTGCCTGTTTTTATATGGGTAGGAGAGGAAAATTTATTTTGCTCAATAGCATAATCTCCTACAAATCGCTCTAAACGTCCAATGGCTACAGGTTCACCTTTAATACCACGAATACAGGCACCTTCGCACTGGTCTTCTTGAGGACAAACCCGGCCGCAAATAGCAGGCAAGTTGGAGGACTCAGAGATTATTTCTAAAGCACTGTCTAAATCATTTTTTAAAAGTTCTTGTATAAAAGCCGGAATATTAATACCAACCGGACAGGCAGCAATACATTTGGCATTTTTGCAGTTAATGCATCTGGAAGCTTCATCTATTGCTTCTTGTAAAGTATAACCTTGAGTGACTTCTTCAAAATTGGTAGCACGAATTTTCGGGTCTTGCTCTGCTATAGGTACTCGTTTCCACTGGTTAAATTCATACTCATCATGGGGGTAAGTACAATTGGAAGCATGTTGGGGCTGGGGGGTGGTGGCGGCTAAAAACTCTCGTCCCTCTTGAGTTTTATACAGGCTTTGTCTTTTTATGGCTTCATCAAAGTCTATTAAGTGGGCATCAAACTCCGGCCCATCTACACAGGCAAACTTGGTTTCTTCCCCAACAGTAACCCGGCAAGCACCACACATTCCAGTACCATCTACCATAATAGGGTTCATACTGGCAACAGTTTTAATCCCCAGTTTTTTTGTAGCCAGAGCGGTAAATTTCATCATTACCATAGGACCAATTACAATAACTTCATCGTAAATTTTTCTTTGGTTTTTTACTAAATCATTTAATAATTGGGTTACGTTGCCTGCAAAACCTTTGGTGCCGTCATCAGTACTGATGTATAAGTTATCACAAACCCTTTTCATTTCTTCTTCTAATATTAACAGATTTTTGCTTCGAGCACCGATAATCACATCACAGTTTCCACCCTTCTCCTTCACCCATTTTGCTTGGGGAAACACAGGGGCAGCACCAAGACCACCGGCAATGAACAGCCTTTTAGTATTTTGTAAAATAGAATCTTCTTCTTTAGTGATGTTGGAGGGCTGGCCTAATGGGCCGGCGAAGTCTTTAAAAAAGTCTCCTTCATTTAATTTGGCCAGCTTTTGTGTTGCCTGTCCAATCGTCTGTATCACAATGGATACTGTACCGGTTACCCTGTTATAATCGGCAATGGTTAAGGGAATCCGTTCCCCAAACTCGTTGTCTCGTACAATAACAAATTGCCCCGGCAAGGCGGAGGAAGCCACTCTGGGTGCTAATATATCCAATTGAAAAATTTCTTCACTTAAAGGGATTCTTTTTACGATTTTATACATATTCTTCCACTTTCTTTTTTGATATTAAAGGGTTAAAAACAAAAAATATTCTAAAACGGAAATTTGCCTTATAGGTAGGAAACCATAATTTCACTTAGAAGTAAAGGCTTTTTTGATAAAGAAACAGTAAGAATACCAAAGGAAGGTAGGAGCATTTGAAGATTAGTAGTATTTTTAATTAAAATAAGGTAAAATTTAAGAAAAAGAAAGGGTTAAAAGGAGAATAATATGAAAAAAACCATAGTCATAATAGGCGTTTTTTTGGCAGTAGTGGTGTTGATGATGTTGTTTATTGGCCTTAGTAGATTTACTTTTACGAAAAAAACTTTTACAGCGCAGAATTATAGCAACATAATGAAAGAAAACATTAAGGGGAATCCCAAGGTAGTAGATATTGCTATGCTAGGGGCTCACGATGCTTTTTCTGATAAGATTACGGGAAAATCGATGATTGATCCTCAAGTAGACAAAAACTCTATTATGAACCACCCTATTGCTCAAAGAATATTTGGCGGAATGTTTGCTCGTTTGGCTAAGGCACAAAAATCCGGTGGATACGATTTAGCCCAAAGAGGGGTAAGGTACTTTGACGTACGAATTACCAATAGCCAAAACACTTGGTATACCACCCATGGTTTGGTATCGGCTCCTTTAGAAGGATATTTAATTGATGTTATTCGTTTTTTACAAGAGAATCCAGGAGAATTTATTGTATTTGATATGCAACACATTTGGACAGGAGATGCTACCATAGAAGAGCTTTTTGCTTTTATTCAAAAAGTGGAAGTAGAAGGAAAAAACTTATTTGATTATGTGAACCATAACCCTTTTACCCAACCGTTAAAGGAGTTACGTTATTTTGATGTAGCAAAAGAAAAAGGGGGAGTAATTCCACTGGCTAAAACGCCGGAATATGAAGGATGCTTTCATTATGAATATGATGCAGCCATTCGTTCTACTTGGCATCATCAAAACGACACGGCTATTTTGCTGAAAAAAATAAGGGAAGAAGTAGAAGGCTTGAAACAAAATCCTTCTGTAGATCGGGAAAAGTTCAGGGTAAATCAGGCACAAAAAACTGGTACAATTAGTACACAAATGGCAATGAAAACTATTTTAGGATGGTCTCTTTTAGATATGGCGGAAAACTTTAATGCAATAGCGATTAAACAAGAAGATTTTGATCAATGGTTTGAAGTGATGCCCATTTATATGGTGGATTATGCAGATTCTGTAAAAGAGAATTTTAACGATGTAGTCATTGATAAAATTAATCGCTATAATGGCAAAAAATAACAAAAGTAACAGTGTGTTGACAGTTGTTTCTTCTTCTTTTATGATAGATTGTGGATGTTTTAACAAAAAGGCTAAAATTAACCTTCTTGTTTTTTCATTTTAAGTTTATTAAGAAGGTAGCTTACATACATTAAAAAGTATTTGAAGATATGGGAAAATAAGAATAATAAGAGGGATAAAAAAATGGCAGAAGCCATTTTTTTATGGTGTATTATCAAAAAAATGCTGATAATGTAAAAGTTATAGAAAATTCAAAGATAAAATATGATTCGGATAATGAAGGGAGTTACCTATGACAGAATTTCTTGAGTTAAAGGTAGCGGATTGCAAACACTGCTATAAATGTATTAGAAACTGCCCCGTAAAGGCAATTCAATTTTCCAATAACCAGGCAACCATTATACAAGAAGAGTGTATTTTATGTGGGAGGTGTTTTGTAAGCTGCCCACAAAAAGCAAAAAGAGTGCATAGTGATTTGGAAAAAACACAAAAACTCATCGATTCCAACTTACCGGTTTTTGTTACCCTAGCCCCCTCTTTTATAGCAAACTATCAAGGAGCAACTATTGAACAAATGGAAAAATCCCTTAAAGCCCTTGGCTTTGTAGGGGTTTCTGAAACGGCCAAAGGAGCAACCCTTGTTAAACAGCAATATGATTTGTTGGCAGAAAAAGGAGAAAAGGATGTAATGATCTCTACCTGTTGCCACACAGTGAATATGCTGGTAGAAAAATATTTTCCCAAGGTGTTACCCTACATGACCCAGGTGATTACCCCCATGCAAGCGGATGGGATGAGCTTGCGAAAAAGATATCCAGATTGTAGGGTGGTTTTTATAGGACCCTGTGTTTCTAAAAAAGCTGAGGTGGCACAATATCCCAAATATATAAGTAGTGTATTGACCTTTGAAGAATTAAATAAGTGGTTTATAGAAAAGGGGATAGAAATACCTTCAGGTGAAGGTGTTAAAAAAGAGAGTACAGAAGGAAAAGCTCGGTTATTTCCAATTCCGGGAGGGATTTTGCGGAGTATGGAAAAAAGAAACAAGGAATATCATTATATTGCAGTAGATGGAATGGACCACTGTATAGAAGCCTTGAAGGATATAGAAGCTGGGAAAATTTCAAAATGCTTTATTGAAATGAGTGCCTGTGCAGGCAGTTGTGTGGGAGGGCCCGGCATGGGTAAGGTTAATAGCGTTTTACAAGGTACTTGTTATGTAAATAGTCATGCTGCTGAAAAGGATTTTACAATACTATCTATAGAAAAGAAAAAAATGAAAAGAGAGCTTTTTTTTGAACCCCTTCGCCACCCAAGATTTGGAGAAAAAGCCATTGCAACGGTTTTATCAAAAATGGGAAAAACAAAACTGGAAGATGAGCTTAACTGCGGAAGCTGTGGCTATGATACATGTCGAGATAAGGCAGAAGCAGTTTTGGCAGGAAAAGCAAATCTAGAAATGTGCTTACCTTACTTGATGAACAAAGCCCAATCTTTTTCGGAAACCATTATTAACAATACTCCTAATGGGGTTGTAGTACTTAATGCTGATTTTAAAATACAACAATTAAATCAGGCGGCCTGTAATATTTTAAATGTAAAAAAGGCTGAAGATGTAGTAGGAGAAAATATTGTATGTTTAATGGACCCTTCCTTATTTTTTGAAGTATTAGATGAAGGGAAAGCGGTATATGATAGCCGTCAATACTTAACAGAATATGGAAAGTATATTGAATTGACAGTAGTGTGTGACAATACCTATGGGGTAGTAATTGGCATTATGCGCGATACAACCCAAAGTGAAACAGCTAGAGCCTCTAAGCAAAAAATTGCGGAAAGTACTGTGGATGTTACAAATAGGGTTATTGAAAAACAAATGCGCACAGCACAAGAAATTGCTTCCTTATTGGGTGAAACCGTTGCAGAAACTAAAATTGCTTTGACTAAACTAAAGGAGACTTTACACAATGATTAGTTTTTGTACAGAGACCGGGTGGAAGAGTATTCACAAAACCGGAGAAGAGTTGTGCGGAGATTGTGTAGAAATTCTTACTCCCAGCGACAATACAACAGTTGCCGTTTTAGCAGATGGACTAGGAAGTGGCGTGAAAGCCAGCATTTTATCCACATTAACTTCCAAAATTATTTCTACCATGATGGCAAACCACATGCCTTTACAAGACTGTGTGGAGGCGATCGCTTCTACATTGCCTATTTGCAGTATTCGAAAAATTGCCTATTCTACTTTTACCATTATTCGAATTACCAATAATCGCTATGCTGAAATTATTCAATTTGACAATCCAAAAGTCATCTTGCTCCGCAAAGGGAAACATTGGGAATTTCCTTTTTCAACGCAAGTACTACAGGAGAAAACCATTCACCTTTCAAGGTTTACTATACAGGAAGACGATACCTTTATCGCTTTTAGCGATGGGGTGGAGCATGCCGGTGTGGGACCCCATTATAATTTTAACTGGCAACGTAAAGATTTGATAGAATTTATAGAAAAAGGATATCGAAAAACCTATACCTCTCAAATGTTGGCTAGTACTATTGTAGATCAATGCAAAGAATTATATGAAGGAAAACCCGGAGATGATGCAACAGCCTGTGTAGTAAAGGTACGTCCGCGAAGTTTAATTAATGTGTTAGTAGGGCCACCGAAAAACCCAAAAGATGTAGAAAAGATGATGGGATTGTTTTTTGCAAAGATGGGAAAACGGATTATCTGTGGCGGAACAACCTCCATTCTTGCGGGAAAATACTTAGGAAAAAAAGTTGAAGGTATGCAACCTTTTATGAATAATGATCTTAGCATCCCACCAATTGGAACCATTGAAGGGGTTGATTTGGTAACAGAAGGAATTATTACGGTAAATAAGGTTTTAGATTATTCTAATCAATACCTTTTAGGCGAGTATGATCACTTTGGGATTGCGGCAAAAACAGATGGGGCTTCTCAAGTGGCTTCTATGTTGTTTGATGAAGGGACGGATATTTCTTTTTTTGTAGGAAAAGCTGTTAATCCGGCTCATCAAAACCCCAGCTTACCCATTAACTTTACCATTAAAATGCGCTTGATTCAGGAGTTGGCGGATAATTTAGAAAAAATGGGGAAAAATGTGAAGGTAAGCTATTTTTAATAAAGGATTGAAAAAAAGTAAGCCCTCAGAATAAAATTCTGAGGGCTTACTTTTGAGGAAAATTACAGATTGATTTTTTCTAAACGAGTTAAAGGAGTTACCAGTGCACCAATAATAATGCCAAAAAGGCCTTGTATCATATTAGGGACAACCGCTACTAAAGCAATTGGCCAACCATATAGAAAGCCTTCAAAGAGAAAATAACCGGCAACCATAATGATTTCTGCAAAAACAAAAACCAACAGATTACGGGCAAGGCTGTTTTTTCGAAGGAGTTTTCCCGATAGGAAACCCATTGTGCCTTTAATAACAAAAGTAGGAAAAGTATAAATAAAATAGCCGCCAATTAAATCTGCTAGAGCAGAGCCGATAGCACCAATAAGGCCTGCATAAGGCCCTAGTAACAAGGCCGCTAAAAAAATAACACCGTCGCCTAAATGAACGTATCCCCCTGTGGCAGGCACAGGCACTTTAATAAGGGAGGTTAATAAAAGAACCATGGCAGTAAGCATACCGCCTAGCGCTAATTTTCGTGTGTTTGTATTTTTCATTACAATACTTCAACCTTTCATGGTACTTTTACATTGAACAAAGAAAAAACCTTGGTCAATGAGGCACCACAACAGTATAACAATGGAAGAAAGAAAGTTCAAACATTGTATCAACAAAAAGAAGGAGTTTTATTGAAAGGGGATCAAACTAAAGAAAAAGGGCTCCTTCTTGGTCTACACAAAGGGGTAAAATGTTCCAACTTGCTTGTAATGAGGGAGCGTTTTTCAAGGCAGAATATAAAAAAGTGTTGGTGTTTTCAGCAATAATGAACAAACTGGGGCCTGCGCCACTAATGAACATTACTCCGCTATGGGCATCACATATTTGTTTAAACACACTGTAGTCCTTAATAAATTGAATGCGATAAGGCTCGTGTAACAAGTCTTTTCCAGCGGCTTTTATTAAAGAAAAATTGCCACTGTTTAGCCCATGGGAAACAAGGGTAGCTCTAGCCACATTAGCAGTAGCTACCTCTAAGGAAACTTCTTTTTTTAAAACTTCTCTGGCGGCACTGGTCTTAAGCTCAAAGTTAGGAACTAAAACAAAAAAACGAAATTGGTCGTGAACTGAATTTTGATGAAAATAGACTTTCTCAGTCACAGGCTCTACCATAGAAATCACATGACCCCCATATAAAGCAGGGGCCACATTATCAGGGTGCCCTTCTAATGCAGTTGCATATGCTAACAATAACTCTTTATTTGCATGTAGGGCGGAAAAGTAATTGGCAGCCATAAGTCCTGCTACTATACAGGCAGCACTACTACCTAAACCTCGGGCAAGGGGGATATTGGCTT
>CAZEIB010000096.1:0-8030 GCA_964511785.1 uncultured Oscillospiraceae bacterium | reverse complement strand
AATTAACTACTTTAATTCTTGAGCAAATAGACACCATCAGTGCCCTTATGCAAGAAAACTTTATTTCTAATCTGTAACATTTTCGTTCTAAAATTGACATTTTTATCCGTTGTGATATACTACTATCGTTGAATTAACAACATTATATTGAATTTGAGGAGGCACCATTTTATGAAACGGATTTTTTCTTTTGGCCTTGTTTTGGCCTTATTGCTAACTTCCATCGGCAGTTTTGCCTTAGCTGAAGGTGCAATATTAGTAAATCAACCTGATCGTGGCCTTGTGGCCAAAGGCACTACAGCTGCCGCAAACCCTTTAATTGAAGGAGAAAGCCCTACAACAGGCCAACCTTGGACTGGAGACTATTTTCCTGTACTGGTTCAAATTTCAGTTAAAGATGGCGGTGTAGCCGAAAACACCCAGCCTTGGGGTATTTCCAGTGCTGATATTCTTTATGAAACACCTTTGCATAAAGCAGGGCATACTCGTTTCAGTGCTTTATTTAGTGATACTTTCCCTGAAAATGCAGGTCCCGTTCGTTCTGCCCGTGTTGAACATGCTGAAATTCGTGAAGAATGGGATTCTGGCTTTGTTTTTTGGGGACAACAGGAATACAAGAAAACCAACGTTAAAGATACCTTTAGAGAAACCGGTGCGAATAAAAAGGATGTTTTATTCAACGGTACCGATGGTGGAAAAAAATGGACCAGCCTTTTCTGGCGTGTAAAAGGTTTAGGCGGCCCTGATAATGTAGACACAGATGTACAAGCAATGCATAATTTAAAACCTGAAGGTTTTAGTTCTCCAAATCGTCCTTACTTATTTACCAATGAAAATAACTATCAAGGTGACGCTGCCTCAACCATTACCATTACCCAACGTCACCCCGATTATTCTTCTTTATTTACCTACGACAGTGAAAAAAATCAGTATGTTCGTTTTGTCGGTAAAGATAATTTGCCCTTTGTAGATAAATATACCCAAGAGCAAGTTGCTTTTTCTAACGTCATCGTTCAACGCACCGATGTATCTTACATCCGCAACGATGCCCCTATGGTAACTTTAATAGGTTCCGGCAATGCTGATATTTTTATTGGTGGTAAATATATCCCCGGTTATTGGGTACGTTCCGCCATGAATGAGCGTACAGTTTTCTATGATGAAAGTGGAAATGAGCTACAACTACAACGTGGAAAAACTTTAATTTCTATTACAGATAATGCCAACGAAGTAGCTTATCAGTAAATCTCATAAAAATAAAAAAATAGCGTTTCTTCAATGAAACGCTATTTTTTTATTACTTTGTCTATTACGGTCTATTCTAATACTTTATCTAATATTCCCCCACCTAAGCATTCTTCTCCCTGATATAATACAATGCTTTGTCCCGGAGTCAGAGCTCTCTGACGGTCAATTGCTCTTACACTCATTTGATTTTTTTCAAGAATTCTTACTTCTACCTGCTGATCCGGTTGGCGATACCTAAACTTAGCCGTACAGGTAAATGCTTCGTTTACCTGTGCTGGTGCCACCTCTTTAATCCAGGTAGTATCAATTCCTATGGCCTTATGGCTATATAAGCTGGGATGGTCCTCTCCTTGTCCTACAATTAAAAGATTATTTTTTAAATCTTTCTCAAGCACAAACCAACTTCGCCCATCTCCCATACCTCCAATTCCAAGGCCTTTACGTTGGCCTAAGGTATAGTACATCAACCCATCATGGTTTCCTACTACTTCTCCCTTTTGGGTTACCATTTTTCCCGGTTGAGCAGGTAAATATTGCTTTAAAAAGTTTTTAAAATTTCGTTCTCCAATAAAACAAATTCCTGTAGAATCTTTTTTTGCAAAGGTAGGAATCCCTTCTTTTTCTGCAATATTTCGAACCTCTTCTTTGGTTAGTTTTCCTACAGGGAATAGCGCTTTAGAAAGTTGTTTTTGATTTAGCATATATAAAAAATAACTCTGGTCTTTTTTGCTATCAAGGCCTCGTAATAAACAAGTTTTGCCCTCTTTATCAATATCTGTATTTACAAAATGCCCTGTGGCAATTTTTTCGGCCCCTAAAGACAAGGCGAAATTTAAAAAAGCTTTAAATTTAATTTCTTTATTACATAACACATCAGGGTTTGGGGTTCTACCGTTACGGTATTCTTCCAAAAAATGAGTGAATATTCTTTCCTGATATTCTTTTACAAAATTTACACTGTAGTAAGGAATTCCAATATGATCACAAACCTTTATCACATCGTTCCAGTCTTCTTCTGCTGTACATATCCCATTTTCATCGGTTTCTTCCCAGTTTTTCATAAAAACTCCAATAACGTCATAGCCTTGTTGTTTTAAAAGCAGGGCTGCTACAGAAGAATCTACTCCACCGGACATTCCTATAACCACTCGCATTTAATTTTTTTCCCTTTCCACTAATTTTGCCAGTACTTTTTCAAAGGTTTCCTTTGCTACTTCTTCAGGCTCTTTGGTACCATCTACTAAAATAAACCGTTTTTTATCTTTCTCAATAATTTCTTCATAAGCTTTTTGTACTCGTGAGTGAAAAGCTTTCTCTTCAATTTCAATTCGATCCAAGGCGGTGGCCTTTCTTCTTCTTTCTAAAGATTCTTCATGGTCAATCACCAAGTAAACTGTATAATCGGGCATTAAGGAAGAAATAGCCATATCATTAATCTCCTTCACTTCTTTCACCCCTAGCCTTCGTCCTCCCCCTTGATAGGCAATGCTAGAATCTACAAAGCGGTCACAAAGTACCAGTTTACCCTCTTTAATGCTAGGTTTAATGGTTTGTGCCACATGCTGAGCCCTTGCAGCAGCATATAGCAAAGCTTCACATTCTGCCACCATGCCGATATTTTGAATATCCAATACTACGTTGCGTATTTTTTCTGCAATAGGATTTCCTCCAGGTTCCCTTGTTGCTACCACGTCAAACCCCCAGGTTAAAAGATTTTCTCTTAAATAATCAACTTGGGTGGTTTTTCCGCTTCCGTCAATTCCTTCCATGGTAAGAAAAAAACCTATTTTTTCATCATTTTTTTTCTCTCCTAATAGAATTTCAGATACTTCTTCAACTTGGTAACATAAATAAGTCGCTCCTGCTTTTTCAAGTTCTTCTTTACTGCCATAGCCATACAATACTCCTATACTATCAAGGGCGTTTTCCCTAGCCCCTTCAATATCAAACTTTCGATCTCCCACCATTATAGCTTTTTTGTATTTACTGGGTAGGGCTTCTTTAATCAGTTCTTTTTTTGATGCACTGTGTTCATGGGCCTGTATTCCTACAATTTTATCAAAAAAATGGTTCAGCTTAAAGTGAGCTAATATTCTTTCTGTAGGCTCTTGGGGTTTTCCTGTGGCTATACTTACACAAGCCCCTTGTTTTTTAAGTTGATAAAGCAGGGTTCTAATCCCTGTATAAACTGCGTTTTCATACTGGCCAACAGTATTATATCTTTCTCTATAGTAGTCTACCGCTCTTTGGCTTTCTTCTTCGCTTAAACCAATATAATACTGAAAAGAGTAGTATAAAGGCGGCCCAATAAAAGCCCTTAACGTTTCAAAATCTTTGATGGGTCTTCCTATTTTTTCCAGTGCATAAGCGGCAGATTTCATAATGCCTTCTTCAGATTTTGTTAAGGTACCGTCTAAATCGAAAACCACTGTATCATAAGGTAACATCATTTTCCTCTTTTCTTATTTTACACAATAAATATTG
Organism: uncultured Oscillospiraceae bacterium; assembly: GCA_964511785.1. GTDB lineage: Bacteria > Bacillota > Clostridia > Christensenellales > Aristaeellaceae > CAYFQH01. The sequence continues at coordinate 4,298 of CAZEIB010000096.1, read as the reverse complement.
CCTTCTACTACTCCAAAGGTATTTTTGCTTGGGATTTTCAGTAAATTTTTGATAATCTCCCCGGTAATTTCCTCACCGGGTAATAGCCAAGGAACCCCTGGGGGGTATAATCCTACAGCAGCCGCTGCAATTTTTCCTACACTCTCCTTAAGAGAAATCCATTGTCCATAATAAAGAACCGCTTCTCTGGGAGAAATAATTTGCCGTGCTTGGTGAAAAGAAAAGGAAGTTTTCTTCTTTTCTTTTTTTTCTACATTAGCTTCAATCTCATACAACACCTTGCCTAGTATATCAAAATTTTCCCTTTGTGTCATTACTGATGGAATGCAGACAATGTGTTTTTCATCTGCCAATTCAACATCAATTCCCTTCTCCTCAAGGGAAGAGGCTAAAGAAAACCCTCCTTGAGGAGCCGTTATCACCATACGAGTACCATCAAAAATCAACCTTTCCTTTTCCCATGTTGTATGGGCATTATGGTAAGGCGTTTTTAATATATTATGAAAAAAAACTTGGATATTCTCTTCCAGTTTCTTTAAAGCTTCTTTCCCTTGTTCTTCCATCCAATTTCTTCCATCATCTAAAGATTTCATAATCAAAAAGGAAGGACTGGAAGTATGAACCAATTGTAATTTTTGCCTCAGTCGGTTACTGTCAATTCTCTCATTACTATGAAGCCAAGCACCCCCTGTTAAAACCGGTAGGGTTTTATGGGCAGACTGCACCCAAATATCTGCCCCTAAACTACCTGCACCTTCAAGCTTTTCCATCCAATTTAAATGTGCTCCGTGGGCTTCATCTACCAGCAAAAGCTGGCCTGTTTTTTTACAGGCTTCTACTATTTCTTTCAAATTGATTAAATGACCGTAATAGTCCGGTCTGGTTACCATAACGGCTTTTGCCTTGGAATTTTCTTTGATTATATGAAGATAATCTTCTGTGGTGTAATAAAAATAATGGTCACTGGTTTCTCTAGGATATACGTAAATAGGCGTTGCACCGGATAATATACAACCATGTATCATGCTTTTGTGAGCTGTTCTAGGCAAAATTACTTGTTCATTGGGGGCTAAAGCATATAACATCATTGCTAAAACTCCTGCTGTCGCTCCACCAGTTAATAAAATGGTTCTTTCAGCTTTTGCAATGTGAGCAATCCTTTCTTCTGCTTTTTGAATAGCTCCGCGAGGGTGATATAAATCATCTGTGCTGCCTAGTTCCGTAGTATCCCCTTGGTAAGGGTCTTCTTTTTCATAGGGAGCAATATTCTGATGGCCCGGCATATGAAAAGATCGTCTTTTTTTTTGGTTTTCAAGCATCTTTTTAATAGGTCTATTTTCTCTCATCTTTTTACTCTCCTAGGTAAAGAGAAAACCCTGCAAATGCAAGGTTTTACAATTTTTATTACTTTGTGTCTTCTAACAGACCCTGCTCTTTCTCCAGCACCTCTAAAAACCATTTTGGAGCTTCTTTTTTCTGATCTTTTAATACATGGTTTAAAAACTTAACTGTATTCTCATTATTTTGGTTATTATATAATACACATAAAACCATATTTCTAGGATCAATACTAAAATCTAGCAAACCGTAAAGCTCATCTGCCGGAATACCATATAGGAAAGGTTCTTTTCCCTCTTCTATTTCTTTTTCTGTTGTATTTACATCTTTTATTTCTTCTTCCATCTCTTCTATAACAAAGCGGTAATTACCCATGTCGCCCGGTGGCAACATTAACTTATCCTCTAAGATATAGTCATCTAAAGGAAGAAAGGCTCCTTGTAAAGCATAATTGGCAAAAGTATCATGGGGCAAAAGGTATAAATCTCCTTCACCTGCCATAATATACACAGATAATTGCATGGTACTATAGGGATCACTTTCCCCGCCGCTACCTAAAAGCACTACAGAAGACATTTCTTCCATATCTTCCATATCTTTTTGTTGTACTTGGGCCATATATTCATCAATTTTTTCACTGTCGCCACTACTAGCAGAAACATAGAATAATACTTTTTTATCTTCAGGAGGGCGGTAAGCAGTTGAAGTATAAATTAAGTCCCATCCAAAAACCGCAACGATTATTAATAGGGCATATTTCCACCAACCATAGGCAAAATGGTTTTTAACAGCTTTTTTCTTAATAGGGGTTTTTAAGGACACAATAACCCTTCCCTTCCTTTCGGTTTTGAGGTTTACTCTCTGGGTTTCATAGTGGGAAAGAGCAATACATCTCTAATAGAAGTATTGTCTGTTAGCAACATTACCAACCTGTCTAAACCAATTCCAAGGCCTCCCGTAGGAGGCATACCATATTCTAAAGCATTTACAAAATCTTCATCCACCTGGGCCTCAATTCCCTGGCTTTTACGCAGGGCAACTTGTTCTTCAAAACGTCTGCGTTGGTCAATTGGATCATTTAATTCAGAAAAAGCATTGCCCATTTCTGTTCCATTAATAAAAAACTCAAAACGTTCTGTTAATTCAGGTTGATCGGCTTTTCTTTTTGCCAAGGGAGAAATATCAACAGGATAATCAATAATAAAAGTAGGTTGAATTAATTTGTCTTCTACAAAAGCATCAAAAAGTTCTGCCAAACAATCTCCTTTTTTAGCTGTTGGGTCTACTTTTACCCCTTTTTCTTTACAAGCTTCTCTAGCTTGTTCATCACTTTCCCAAGTGAAATAATCTACTCCACTTTGCTCTTTTACAGCTTGGGCCATAGTAATACGTGGCCATGGCGCTTTTAATTCTATTTCATGGTCTCCAAAGGGAATTTTGGTGCTACCACAGGATTTTAAGGCAATAAATTCGTACATTTCTTCTACCAGTACCATAATATCATTATAATCTACATAAGCTTCATACAATTCCACACTGGTAAATTCCGGATTATGGGTGCTGTCCATTCCTTCGTTTCTGAAAATTCGCCCTACTTCATATACTTTATCAAAGCCACCTACAATAAGCCTTTTTAAATAAAGCTCCGTTTCAATACGTAAAAACATATCAATATCTAAGGTGTTATGGTGGGTTTTAAAGGTTCTGGCAGCTGCTCCTGTTTCTATAGTATGAAGAACAGGAGTATCCACCTCTAAAAAGCCCCTTGAATCTAAAAATTCTCTTAGGGCTGCAATAATTTTAGATCGTTTACGGAAAGTATCCCTTACTTGGGGGTTTACAATCATATCCACATAGCGCTGACGATAACGCAAATCCATGTCTTTTAATCCATGAAATTTTTCAGGTAAGGGTTTTAGGCTTTTGGTTAGCAATACAACCTCACTTGCATGAACAGAGATTTCTCCTTTTTGGGTACGAAAAACCTTGCCCTTAATGCCCAGTATATCTCCAAGATCCATGGTTTTAAAGGCATTATATTCTTCTAAACCAATGTCATCTCGCTTAATATAGGTTTGTATTAAACCTTGGCTGTCTAAAATATGAGCAAAAGAAGCTTTCCCCATCACCCGTTTAGACATCATCCGCCCGGCAATGGTCACTTCCTGATTTTCAAAAGCTTCAAAATTTTCTACAATTTCATTGCTTAAATGGCTTACAGGATATTTTACATGAGCATAAGGATTATTCCCCTCTGCCTGTAAGGCACGTAATTTTTCTCTTCTAATCTCTTCTTGTTCACTTAGTTCTTGAGGACTTAATATTCTATCTTCTTGTTGTGCCAAACCAAATTCCTCCTATGATTATTCATCGTTACTTATTTTTGCCGTGAAATCTTTAATATTTTATACACCAGTTCTCCTGCAGGTACTTGTATGGTTACTTTTGCTCCCTTTTTTGCACCTACTAAAGCTGCACCGATAGGGCTTTCAATAGAAATTTTGTTTTCATAAGGGTCGTTTTCCCTTGCCCCTACAATAGCATATTCTTCTTTTTCGCCACTTTCCACATCTTCAACGGTTACAGTAGTACCAATACCTACTTTGTCAGTTTTAATATCTCCATCTTCCAAAATTACGGCATTGCGAATGGCCTCTTCAATTTCTAAAATTTCGCTTTCAACAGCTGCCTGCTCTTTTTTGGCTTCATCATATTCTGCATTCTCACTTAAATCACCAAAACTTCTGGCTACAGCAATCTGGTCTGCAATTTCATTTCTTTTTACTGAAATTAAAAACTCCAGTTTTTCTTGCATTTCTTTAAAACCTTTTGCTGTGTACACATTGCTCATGTTTTCAATTTTCTTTTGAGTCACGTTCATTCTCCTCCCTTTAACAAAGGACTGTATTTTGTAAAGTTTGTATATAAAAGTAAGAAGCAGCGTTCTTAGTATACTAAGA
>CAZEIB010000095.1:0-8030 GCA_964511785.1 uncultured Oscillospiraceae bacterium | reverse complement strand
ATCACCTATTCAAGTATTTCTACAGATGGTGCACTTGACTTGACAATTCACCAAATAAAAACACCATCAAAATTTATATTTTTGTTTACATTTTGGCTGATTGTTGATATGATGACAGTAGTAATAATTAAATAAAGCACAAGGAAAAGGGGAAAAAGGGTTACAAAAAGGTTTCTTTTAGAACTTGTACTTAATAAAAGGAGCGGTTGTTATGGAGTCTAGAAAATTCAAGGCGAAAAAATGGATCGTAATTGCTGTTATACTAATGGTTGTTAGTATGATTGGGGCAAACTTTATTCAAACCAACGGCGGAAAGGTAACTGTAAAAGATTTACGGTGGGAAACCACTTTAGGCCATCAAATGAGCGGATTGCTTTTTGTACCTAAAGGGGCAATTGCAGAATCTCCTCTTCCTGCAGTGGTTGTAAGCCATGGGATGTACAACAACAGAGAAATGCAAGATTTAAACTTTGTTGAACTATCCAGAAGAGGTTTCGTGGTACTGTCTATGGATATGTTCAACCACGGAAACTCCGAAAACTGGGCAGAATCTTCAGGCGGAATTTTGCTGGGAATGTATGAAGCAGTTAAAATGCTTGATAGTTTAGCCTATGTAGATTCTGACAAAATTGGTATTACCGGTCACTCCCTAGGAGGGATGTCCAGCAACATGGCGGTAAATTTAGACAATCAGGCAGAAAGACAGCTGATTAATTCTGTACTGTTAAACTGTGCCGATCCTACCTACAAAGATGGGGATGGAAACTATGTTAACATTTATGGAGATAGAAATGTAGGGGTTGTTGCAGCCCAGTATGATGAATGGTTCTTTGCTCAAGATGATGGGCAAGGAGGCAAAACTGCTCCAAGAGATTACATTAAAAATACCAATGCCCAATCTTTCTTACATTACGGGCAAGACCCTGTGGACCAAGAAGCCCGTTTAGCAAACCAAGTATATACTGACGATGTAGAGGGTAAGGCAGCTATGCGTGTAGCTTATACCCCCGCCATTATTCATCCATGGTCTCACTTTTCCGCAAGATCTACCGAAGCTACCATTAACTTTTTTGAACAAGCTTTAGGAGCACCCAATCCTATGCCCGGCACAAATCAGGTATGGCAATGGAAAGTGGTATTTAACTTAATCGGCTTAATTGGCTTTTTTATCTTCTTAGTAAACTTTGCCATTTACATGGTATTTACTCCTGTCTTTAGTTCTTTAAGGGCGCAAAGTAAAATGGGACCTGTTGTACTGGCAGAGAAAAAAGACAAAGGTTGGTTCTGGGGCTCTTTAATTTTAGCGGCCATTTTTGCAACGGTAACCTATTTGCCTATACTTAACGTTACCAAAGGCAATGTGTCCACTGTTGGCCTATGGAAACAAAGCTCTCCTGTAGGAGTTGGCAGCTGGGCAGCAGCTTGTGGGCTCTTTGCTATTATCAGTATGTTTGTAAATTATAAAGTAGCTAAGAAGAAGGGGACTGCCATTAACTTAAAAGAAAGAGGGGTTACCATTGGTTTAGCCAAACTTGGAAAAACCATTGTACTGGCTCTTATCGTACTTACAGTATCTTACGGATGGGTCTTCATTGCAGATTATTTCTTCAAAGTAGATTTCCGTATTTGGGTAGTTGCCCTAAAAGCTTTTGAAATGGATAAAATTCTTGTTGCCCTTTTCCCAAGCGCACTGTTATTTTTAACTTTCTATGTGGCAAACTCTGTAGCTATTAATGCCTTTAACTTTAACAACATCAGTAAAAAAGAATGGGTAAACACTGCATTGTTGGCCTTATTTAACGGGATACCTGCTATTATTTTATTACTCATTCAATACATTAGTTTCTTTATTACGGGGCATTTGTTCTTCTCTTATAACATGTATGTTGTATGGCTTTTCCCAATGGTAGTAACCTTGCCTCTAACTGCTGTAATTAGTCGAAAAGTATATAAAGAAACAGGGAACCCTTACCTACCCGGTATTATTAACGGTTTATTAGTAACCTTAATCAGTTGTATAAACACCTTAACCTGGTTATAATACAATAGGTTAAAGCTTATAAAACAGCCCCCAAGAAATTTTCTTAGGGGGCTTGTTTTCTTTTTTTATTCGTTAAGAATAAATTTAATTAATGAGGAATAAAGACTGGAAGTCCAGGTTATAAAATAGAACCATCGGCTTTAAACAAAGGTAAATGCTCTAAAAAGATAATATCATCTCGTTTACTGGCATCTCCTTCGGCTAATATGGCCATACGGCCTGCAATAATACCTCCAGCTTCCTCAACCAACTGTTCTACAGCCTTTAGAGATTGACCGGTGGAAATGACATCATCAACTACTAAAATCCGTTTTCCCTTCATCAGTTGGGCATCATCAGCATCTAAAAATAATTGTTGTACATTGCTGGTAGTAATAGAACGTACTTGAACAGAAAAAACTTCACGCATATATAACTTGGCCGATTTACGGGCTAAAAAATATTTGTTTTGCCCACTTTGGCGAGCCATTTCGTATACAAGGGGTATGCCTTTAGATTCTGCAGTAATCATATAATCATATTCCGGGGCTTTTTCAAGTAATGCTTTTGCACTGGCAATGGTTAATTCCACATCACCGAAAATGACAAAAGCACCGATATATAGTTCTTCGTTTACAGGGCAAATAGGCAGTTCCCGTTTAATTCCGGCAATGGTAATGGGATAAGAAGTATTCATAAGCGACATCCTTTTTTATTAATTTATCAATATAATATTATTATAGTAAAACCTTTGAAAAAGTCAATTGAACAAAGAAAAACAGCTAGAGCTTTCGGTTGATGATGGATAATATTAAATTTCCGTTATTAAAAATATTAGCCAAAAGGCTGTTAGCAATTAGCTGATCAAACAGATCAAGGTGAATAATGGTGCTGGCTAAAGGCACTAGGGCAAAAAGCAAATAGCAAAACAAAATGCCCCTAACAAAGCCCAGCCCACCACCTATAATGCTATCAAAATGTTTAAGCATGGGGTAATGGAAAACAGCTCGCAACATATTAATGATTAAGGAAAAGACCACATACAAAACAATAAAGCAAAGTAGAAAACATAAAATATGAATAAAGGCCGAAACAATGGTTTGATTAATATAATCTCCTACAGTTGATACATCAGGCAAACCTGAAAAAACTTGATTGGTTAAGTTATGGGAGAGAAGTTTATCAAAAGGGGTTGGAAGCTTTGCGTTTTGCAACACACTTTCAAGATTTGCAGGGCTTAGGGTGGCCACGCTGGTAGTAGAAAGGCCCAAGTCTCCAATACGAGATCGGGCGTCGGTGTAGTGAATTAAGTTTAATACAATGTTTTCGTTGCTTTGTATCACATTGGCAAGACTTGGATATACCAAAAAAGAAACTAAAAAAGAAAGCAAAGAGGCACCTACATTTAAGATGGATTGTATAAACCCGCGGTATAAGCCCCATAAAACACTAACGGCAATAATGCCAATAAGGATAAAATCAACAATATTCATAATGAAATCCCTTCTGTTTTGTCATTGTAAAGGCGTAAGGATATAGGTTCAGTATTTACCATTAGGGAAGTTAAAGTAATTAAAGAAGTTAAGGAAGTTTTACAGCATATACACTGTCGTCAATAACTAAAAGAGCTACTTTGTCAGCAGTAATTCCTAAAAAATCTTTAGGAGAACCGGGAAGAAATTCTTTCAAATTTTGGGCCTTAAACCGCTGGGCACCCACCTCTGTAATGTAAACGTAATTGTCACTAAAAGCATAAATTTGCTTATCTACTACAGTAGCGCCAACACAAGTTGTAGGCAGGGTATAACGAGTATCTGTATTTCCAGAAATTAAACGCAGCTCACCAATTTGATATTGGGCACCCGTTTGGGAACTGGGGGCATATAACATAGACAGTGTGCCTTTAGCAGATAGGTAGGAATCGATTAAGCGCCAACCATACACTAAAGAAGCCCCTTGGAGATTTTCAGTTCCTCTATAGTCAAAAGTACGAATTTGTCGGGTATTAACAACTTTTAAATTTTCATTATCATGAATAACGGCATAAACCAATGCATCTCCCAAAGAAAGATTTCCCGTGTTTTTTTGCCCAACTTGAAAAGTGTTTAATATGGTATCCGGTGCTGAACCTGCTACATCAAAGGATAAGGTCCACATATATTGACCGTTTTCACCGAAAAAACCAATATTTAACAACATAAAACCGTCATAAGCGTTAATTTCTTGGTCAATAACCGTACCGTCTAAATCTACAATATATAAGTGAGGAGCATTTTCATCGCCAATAATAATGCCGGCAAAATTACCCCCTACTCGTGCAAACTGAATGGGAGCCCCCAGGCTTTCATTATGGGTAATGGTGCCGTTACTGTTTAATATATATACTTGAGAACCGGACCAGGCTACCACAGATTTTCCATCGGTATGAAAGCCGGCATCTGCTCCAAGTTGGTGGGACCACCTTGTTCCTGCAGATGTAGTTATACAATGTAAACTCATTCCGTCATAGTACAGTACGTAATTACCAAAAGGAGAAATATTGTAAGAAGCGGAAATAGGCAATTGAGTAACAGAAATTTCAGAAGAAGTAGTAACGCTTTTAAAAAGCCTTATCCCTACAAAAATGAGCAGCACAACAGCAATTACAATTAAAATAATATTACGTTTTCGTTTTCTCGCCAGGTCCTGTTGAATGTGACGTTGCATGAAAAACTCCTTTATCCTAAAAATATGAAAAACAATTTTTTGACATAACTTACAGAATACTTATATAACAATGAAACCACTTTATTATAAACAATTCGGCCACTAGGTGCAAGGGATTAAAGAAAAGCTGAAAAAATACTGAAAAAGTGCAAGGAAAAGGAAGAAAAGAAGAGGGGAAATTCGTTGACATGGGGTGGTTTGTCATTGTACACTACCAGTAGATGGAAAAAAAGCAAAGGATGTAAATTGTTGAAAAACAGTTACTCCTTTAATGGTAAACAATGGTTATAAGGGAGGAAAACGCCTTGGAGAAAAAAACCCCGTTATATGACGAACATATAGCCCTTGGAGGAAAAATGGTTCCTTATGCAGGGTATATAATGCCTGTACAATATCAAACAGGTGTTATTGAAGAACACTTAGCTGTAAGAGAAAAATGTGGCTTGTTTGATGTATCTCACATGGGAGAATTAATTCTTAAAGGGAAGGATGCCCTTAAAAACATTCAGAATTTATTAACCAATGATTTATCCAATATGGAGCCCGGCCAAGTACGCTATAGCCCTATGTGTAATGAACAAGGTGGTATTGTAGATGACTTATTGGTGTACTATTTAGGTGACGACAAATATTTGTTGGTGGTAAATGCTGCCAATAAAGATAAAGATGTGGCTTTTATTAAAAAACACCTGCTTTTGGGGGAGGTTACCTTTGTAGATGATTCCCTTAACTGGGGGCAAATTGCCATTCAAGGGCCTTTGGCTCAAAAAATTCTTGAAAAATGTGTAGAAAAAAAAGAAGACCTGCCTCAAAAATATTACCGTTTTCATACTGGAGTTATGGTAGCAGGGCATAAGTGCTTGGTATCACGTACAGGTTATACAGGGGAAGACGGTTTTGAAGTATATTGTAGTAAAGAAGATACAGTGGACATTTGGAACAGCCTTTTAAAAGCAGGGGAAGAAGACGGGATGATTCCTTGCGGCTTAGGGGCAAGGGATACTTTGCGCTTAGAGGCGGGGATGCCCTTATACGGTCAGGAAATGGCAGAGGACATCAGTCCCTTGGAAACAGGTTTAGGCTTTTTTATTAAAATGAACAAAGATGCCTTTATTGGTAAAGAGGCCATTGCCAATACCAAAGAAAAAGGCCACCGCAAACGAATTGGTTTTGAAATTACCTCAAGGGGCATTGCAAGGGAAGGTAGCAAAGTGTTTTATGAAGACAAGCAGGTAGGCTTTGTCACTTCCGGTACCCTGTCTCCCTACTCTAAAAAAGCCATCGGTATGGCATTAGTAGAAGAAAAGTACGAAATCGATACGCCTTTAACTTTTGAAGTAAGGGGAAGAAAGATGGAAGGAAAGGTAGTGACCTTGCCTTTTTATAAAAGAAACAAATAAATTACCAATAATAAATAAAAGAAGAATAAATAACAGGAGGAAATACTATGAATAATCCAAATGAACTGAAATACGCAAAATCTCACGAATGGGTGAAAGAATTGGCAGACGGTGTTGTAGAAATCGGTCTTACCTACTATGCTCAAGATTCCTTAGGGGACTTGGTTTTTGTAAACTTGCCTGAAGAAGGAGACGAGGTAACCATTGGAGAATCTTTTGGTGATGTAGAATCGGTAAAAGCTGTTAGCGATGTATATAGCCCTGTTGACGGTGAAGTGGTAGAAATTAACGAACAGCTTCTTGATGAGCCGGAATTAATTAACCAAGCTCCCTATGAAGCGTGGCTGATACGGGTAAAAGCTAAAGGTAGTGAAGAACTTTTAGATGCAGCCGCTTACCAAGCTTTTGTAGCTGAGGAGGAATAATCATGGGAAGTTATGTTCCTATTAGTAAAAAAGAACAGGAGGCCATGGTTAAAGCTTTAGGGCTAAACCACCCAATGGATTTATTTGCAACCATTCCTCAAGAAATGCTATTACAACCCGGAGACTTAAATCTTCCCTCAGAAAAAAGCGAAATGGAAGTAGAGCATTTTATTACGAATATTGCAGGGGAAAACAAGGTGTTTCCCGTTATATTAAGGGGAGCAGGGGCTTATCGCCATTATATCCCTGCCATTGTACCCTACATTACAGCAAAAGAAGAATTTTTAACCTCTTACACCCCCTATCAGGCAGAAATCAGCCAGGGAATTTTACAAAGTATATTTGAATACCAAACCATGATTTGCGAATTAACAGGAATGGATGTAAGCAATGCCTCGGTATATGATGGAGCCACTGCCGCTGCAGAAGGGGTAGCCATGTGTAAAGAGCGTAAAAGAGATAAGGTGTTAATTGCCTCTACCGCTCACCCTGAAACCATTGCCACCATTAAAACCTATTGCCATGGTGCTAACACGCCCTTTGAAATGATTAAAGAAAAAGAAGGAATAGTAGGCACCGAAGGTTTAAAAGAGTTGTTAGATGAAAAAACTTCCTGTGTGTATTTGCAGTATCCAAACTTTTACGGAAGCTTTGAAGAAACGGAAGAAATGATTGACCTTATCCACCAAGCAGGGGCAAAAGTGGTGCTGGGTTGTAACCCTATGGCCTTAGCCCTTTATAAAACCCCTGGGGAAATGGATGCGGATATTGCTGTAGGAGAAGGACAACCTCTAGGCCTTCCTTTGGCCTTTGGTGGCCCTTACTTAGGCTTTATGGCAGCAAAAGAAAAACTAACCCGTAAACTTCCCGGCCGCATTGTAGGAGAAACCACCGACGCCGATGGGAAAAGAGCCTTTGTACTTACCCTACAGGCAAGGGAGCAACATATTAGACGGGAAAAAGCCAGTAGCAATATTTGTACCAACCAAGCCCTTTGTGCCATGACAGCCAGTGTGTATATGACTACCATGGGGCCAGAGGGATTGAAAGAGGCAGCTATGCTTTCTTTTCAAAAAGCCCATTATTTCCAAAAACAGTTAGAAGAAGTTTGCGGCTTACAATTACAAAACCCAAGAAACTTTTTCCACGAGTTTGTTACTGATGGAAAAAACCAAACGGTAGAACTATTAAAGGCTTTGGAAGCTCAAGGAATTTTAGGAGGCTACCCTGTTAAAGAAAACCAAATCATGTGGTGCGTAACAGAAGTAGTTAGTAAAAACCAGTTAGATGGAGCAGTGAAAATTATTAAGGAGGTGCTGAGCAAATGAAACTAAGTTTTGAAAAAAGTGTTTCAGGGCATAAAGTGGATGTATTGCCTCCTTGCGATGTGGTAAAAATTCCCTTTGACGGAAGCCCGCGTAAAGCCCCTCTTCGCCTTCCCCAACTGGCAGAAACGGAAATCAGCCGCCATTACACCCA
>CAZEIB010000094.1:1859-8171 GCA_964511785.1 uncultured Oscillospiraceae bacterium | reverse complement strand
CATATGAAGGTGCAAAACATATTATGTGTGGCCATGAAGAAGAAAAGGATGCTACTTTTTACAACAATGGTTTGCCTTGTAGGGTTGTTCACAAATAACAGCTATGGAGAAGAAAAATGGATAAATCCCCAAAAAGAAGCCATGACCGCACCCACAATTACGGGAGAAGTACTTCTTAATATTGTAGAGTATAAAGACCGATTTTTAGACGATGCCTACTTTATGTATACCAAAGAGGGAAGGATTATTGCTGTAGTTACAGAAATTTTTTATAGTCCTCAAGGGTATTTATACCAACCGGCTATTATGGCCTTTAATCAAAACGGGGAAGAACTTTGGCATATGCCTTATGGAGAAAAATTGCCTAGAGGAAGGAACGGTCTTTTCGATGGAGGAATGATTAATGATGATACCCTCATCCTTCTTTATGAAAAGTGGACAGACCCGACACAGGAGGATGTGCCTATTGGAATACTTGAAAAGCGCTTGGTCAAGGTAGATTTAAAAACCCAATCTATTCTTTTAGAAGAAGAAATGAATCCGGACAGTGAAACTTTTTTATTAACCTGGGACCACCAATATGCCATTGTAGATGAAAGTGGAGAAGAATATAGCCAGCGAGCGGAAGGAAATATTGCAACCTATACCTTAGAGCTTCGTAATGAAAAGGATGAAAAAGTTTTTACAATTAAAGAAGATGATTTTAAAGTACGATCTTCATTATTGGAAGCCCTACCCAGTAAAGATGGAGGGCTATGGTTGCCGGGCAGGTACCATAATTATGAAGTAAGCGACTTTTATTATTTGCGCTTTGCAAAAGTAGATAAGGATGGAAAAATTCTTTTTGATACGATTTTGGAGGATCCGGGATACCGAGTGGGAGAATATGTAGAGATGGAGGATGGAAGCCTTTTAAGTACTGGGAGTTTTGCCCCTGGACAGCGAAATAGACCCTTTGTGTTAAAGGCGAACTGCCAGGGGGAAATTGAATGGATGGTAGAAAATAAAGACCATTTTTCCGCAGGATATGGCCATATGGTAAAACTGCAAGAGAATTATGCTCTTTTAGGTTCTATTCACCATAGCTTAACAGAATATGAAACAGAAGAGTTTATTGATGTAATTACTCCAAAAGGGGAGAGAATAGCCACCTACAAAATACCAAAGGACATTATTGATTTAACTTCCTCTAGCGGAGACAATGGTTACTTTGGAAAAGATGAGAACACCCTTTATACAGCCAGATATTGTGAACTGGATGACTACCATCAAGCAGCAAAAACTTTATACTTTATTACCATGACTTTGCCTTGAGAAAGAAAGGAAAAATAACATGAGAAAAAAGAGTGTAATAATATTAATGCTAGCACTGCTTTTAGCAAATACTTTGGTTTTTGGAGAAGAAAAGAATAGAACAGATGTAGAAGAAAGTATTTTAAAAGCCCTGGAGCTCCACCAAAGCATTGAAATGGTTCATGAAATAAAAATAGATCCAAATGAAGAAGTGGCTTTAATTATTACAGAAGAAAAGGTAAAAATAGAAAACGAGGGGGATGCCCCCTTTGCTCCGGTGCTAACCATTTTAGAAAAGATGGAGGATACTTGGCAAGTACAGGGAAGTAATAGTGATATTTTATTACGCTACGTGAGGGCGGAAATACCCCTTGTTAAGCAACTTGAAAGTGTGAATGTACAAATAGAACACTCAACAGAAAATAAACCATTGATACAACTGACCTATGTATATGAATATGAAAAAGATGAAAATGGAGAGGGCTACCAGGAAAAAGTTACTTTATCAAAGGGAGATGAGGGGAAATGGCATGTAGTTCAATATAGTACCTATGATTCTGTTTATTCAGAAAAATGGCCTGTTAGGAAAATGACCATGGGGTTTGACCCTGACAAAAAAGGAGAAGTAAGCATTACCATCGAAAATGCCATTATGCCTTATCCTGAAACCATGAATTTTCCTATGGAATTTGAAACTTTTAAAATGGATGAAGCTTATAGCGAACTATTGGAGCTTTCTTGGCCTTTTAGTAATGGTTAATAAAAAACAAGTAAAATCCCTCCTTTTTTCTATGAAAGAAGGGGGGATTTTTGTGACAAGGGGAAAAAACTGAAAATTCACTATTCTTCTTTATTGAATGAGAAAAATTTGCTATAATGCATTAAGGAACTTTAAAAACAAAATGGTATAGCATGGATATATAAAGGGAGTTCCCTTTATAAATATAGAATGATAAGGAGAAAAGAAAATGAAAAAAATTTTAGCAATGGTGTTAGCTCTTTCTTTTGTATTGGTTGCCTTTTTAGGTACTCAAGTTTTAGCAGAAGAACCTTTAAAAGTAGGCTTGGTTTTAGCCGGTGGCCTTGGGGATCGGTCCTTCTACGATTCGTCCAATGCAGGGGTAGAGCGGGCAGCCGAAGAACTGGGGATTAAAGCACAAGTGTTTGAATGCCGTAACGACCCTACCTTAATTAAAGACCAAATGATTAATGCCAGTGAAAGCAATAACATTGTAGTAGCAGTAGGTTTTGAATTTTACGATGTCGTGCAAGAAATGGCAGTTGCTTTTCCGGAAATTGAGTACATTTATGTAGACAGTGCTATTCCTGATATTGATAACTTAATTACCATTTCCTATGCTGAAAATCAAGGTTCTTTTTTAGCAGGGGCTTTGGCAGCTAAAATGACCAGCGATACCAGTATTGAAGGAATGAATGAAGAAAAAATCATTGGTATGGTTGGCGGAGAAGATATTGAAGTGATTCGAAATTTTGAAGCAGGATATCGTGCAGGGGCTGAATATGTAGACCCTGAGGTAAAGGTAGAAGTATTGTTTGCACAAGATTTTGAAGATCCTGCAAAAGGAAAGGAAAATGCTACCACCTTATATTCCATGGGGGCAGATATTGTTTTCCAAGTAGCAGGAAAAACTGGTGAAGGGGTATTTGAAGCGGCTAAAGAACTTGGGAAATATGCCATTGGAGTAGACTCTGACCAACGATACATTGCACCGGATCATATTATTGCTTCTATGGTTAAAGAAGTGGGAACCTCTATTTACGACACCATTGAAAAAATTCAAAAAGGGGAAGTAGCAAGAGGAGAAGTAGTGATTTATAGTTTAGCTGAAAATGGTGTTGGCTTAAGCTACGGAGATGATACAATGAAAGAATTTGTGTCAGATGAATTAAAGGCAGAGCTTGAAGCCATTAAAGAGAAGATTTTACAGGGAGAAATTGAAGTACCCACTGCAAAGTAACAGGAACTTTGGAGAAGCAGGTTTCTGCTTCTCCTTTTTTCATGGGTTAAAGGGATAAGGGAAGGTGATTGAATGGGTGAAGTATTGCTGGAATTAAAAAACATTTCAAAACAATTTCCAGAAGTATTGGCCAACGATCGTGTGAATATGACCATTCAAAAAGGAGAAATTCACGCCATTGTTGGAGAAAACGGGGCAGGAAAATCTACTCTAATGAATATTTTATATGGCTTGTTAGAACCCACTGCAGGGGAAATTTATTTTAATGGAAAAGAAACCGTTTTTAAAAGCCCTTTAGATGCCATTTCTCTTGGAATCGGTATGGTACATCAACACTTTAAACTGGTGCCTTCCTTTACAGTGGCAGAAAACATTATGCTGGGAATCGAAGATAAAAAAAATCCTTTATTTTTAGATAAAGAAAAAATGATAAAAAAAACAGCAGCACTAGCAAAGGAATATAGCCTTTTGGTAAATCCTACAGATAAAGTGGAAAATTTATCTGTGGGTGTACAGCAACGGGTAGAAATATTAAAAGCCCTTTATAAAAAAGCGGATATTATTATTTTAGATGAACCTACTGCAGTACTCACTCCCCAAGAAACGGAAGAATTGTTCCAAATTATGAGAAACTTGGTTGAAAACCTTGGAAAAACCATTATTATTATTACCCACAAATTGCAAGAGGTTATGGCTATATCCGACAGGGTAAGTGTGATGCGCCAAGGAAAAATGGTGGGAGTCGTAAATACCAAAGAAGTAAATGAAACCATACTGTCAGAAATGATGGTAGGAAGAGAAGTACTTTTTGACCCGTTAAACAAAAAAGCTACTATTAAAAAAGAAATGTTACAGGCAGAAAATCTTTTTGCTTGGGGAATTACAGGAAACATGGCTGTAAAAGACATAAGCTTTACCTTACATTCAGGAGAAATTTTAGGGATTGCGGGGATTGAAGGCAACGGGCAAAGTGAATTAATACAGGTAATTACCGGTTTGCAAAAAAAGGCAGGGGGAAACATTTACATTCAGGGGGAAAAAATTCTTAAGCCAACGCCTTTATTAATGCGTAAAAAAGGAATTTCTCATATACCGGAAGACCGTATTGCCATGGGCCTTGGCTTAGGGGCTACTGTGGAGGAGAACCTTTTAATGGGGAAACAGAACACTTCTTCTTTTAAAGGCCCTTTAGGTTGGCTTAGGAAAAAAGCCGTTGAAAAAAATGCTCTTGAGAAAATTGAAAAATACGATATTCGCACATCTTCTTCTAAGGAACTGGCACAAAACCTATCGGGAGGAAATATGCAAAAAATGGTGGTAGCCAGAGAGTTTTCCTTTGGAAGCCCTATTTTGATTATTGCCCAACCTACCAGAGGGGTAGATATTGGTGCCATTGAATTTATTCACGAAGAAATTATTGAAATGCGTAATCAAGGGGCAGCAATTTTACTGCTTTCTGCAGAATTGGATGAAATATTTAGGTTAACAGATCGGGTAATGACCTTATACGAAGGAGAAAAAACCGGAGAATTTGTGACAAGTGAAGTAACCCGTATGGAACTTGGCCTTTATATGACAGGGAAAACCCATGAAAGGAGGGGGGAAAATGACAAAGGGAATAAAGAAACCACTGCTTAGTAAAGAAAAAAAGCAATATTTATTCTTCTTATTTTTATCTATGGCTATGGCGCTTATTATTGGGGCTGTAATTATGATAATTAATAGAAGAAACCCCCTTGAAGGATATAAATCTTTAATATTAGGCGCTTTTGAAAACCCTAGAAAAATGGCAAGTACTATGAGCAAAACCATTCCTTTAATATTAACAGGCTTTGCTACAGCCATTACTTTTAGAGCAGGTATTTTTAATATTGGCGGTGAAGGACAATTATACCTAGGCGCTTTTGCTGCGGCTTACATTGGTATTACCTTTACGGCTTTACCCGGTGTTTTAGGTAAGTTGCTTGCTATTGTAGTGGCCGCCTTGGTGGGAGCTTTATTTGCTTATATACCGGCAGTGTTACGGGTTAAACTTGGGGTAAATGAAGTGATTACCACCATTATGTTAAATACAGTAGCCAAGTCTTTTACCCAATATTTGGTTACCAACCCTTTTTCCGCTACAGATTCTAAAATGGCAGCAACAGATCGTATCGCTAGCCAATATCAGTTTAAAGAATTGGTGCCTTTTTCTAATTTAAGCACTACAGTATTTGTATCGGTTCTTATTGCTTTAGCTATTTACTTACTAATGGAAAAAACAATACAAGGGTATGAGTATAAAATGGTAGGAGAAAATGCCACCTTCGCCCGTTATGGAGGAATAAAGGCCAATAAGAGAATGATTCAATCAATGCTTATCTCAGGGGCGCTTTGTGGTATTGTAGGTGCCTTTGAAGTATTGGGGGTTCATTTTCGTTTTTTAGACAGAATTTCGCCTGATTTGTTTTTTGATGGTATGTTGGTGGCCTTGGTGGTAAAAAACAGCCCCCTTGGAATTGTATTAATGGGCTTGTTTTTTGGCATGTTAAAGTCAGGTTCTATTCATATGGAAACAGCAACAGGTATTCCGGCAGAGCTGGTGGCAGTGATTCAAGCCATTATTATATTGTTTATTGCAGGAGAAACAGGCTTTAAGACCATTTATAACAACTGGAAAGTGAGAAAAAATGCAAAAGGGAAGGGGGCAAAAAACCTTGCTTAGCAATATTTTTAACCTGTCTTTATTACAGCATACCCTTCGCACAGCAACTCCTTTAATTTTAGCAGCTATGGGAGGGCTTCTAACCCAACAATCGGGAATATTAAACATTGGTATGGATGGAATGATTTTATTCGGTGCTTTTTTTGGGGTAGTAGGTAGTTACTTTTTTGCCTCCTCTTTAATGGGGGTATTAATGGCCATATTATCGGGGATTATTATTGGTCTGATTTTCGGTTTTTTTGTAGTAGATTTAAAAAGTGATGAATTTGTAATAGGAATTTCAATTAATATGTTTGCAAGTGGCTCAAAAGGCTGATATTGGAAAAGAAATTAAAT
>CAZEIB010000094.1:1528-1849 GCA_964511785.1 uncultured Oscillospiraceae bacterium | reverse complement strand
TACAGTATTTTTATTAAGGAGTATTTTTGGGGTAAAGGGGGCATTTTCCTCTCCTCAAATCATTTCTTTACCCACCGTTTCCATTCCCTTCTTAAATAAAATTCCTATTATCGGGCCCCTTATTAATAACCACAGCATATTTGTATATATTAGCTGGCTGCTGGTGATAATTATTTTTCTGTTTTTATATAAAACCCGTACAGGTACTTGGATTCGTGCCTCCGGTGAAGCTCCTCAGGCTTTGGATGTTGCCGGAATTAGTGCCAGAAAAATGAAGTACTTAAGCTCGTTAGGTTGCGGCATTTTATGTGGTTTATCAGG
>CAZEIB010000094.1:0-1518 GCA_964511785.1 uncultured Oscillospiraceae bacterium | reverse complement strand
TCATTTGTCCTTAGGATATTTAACCATGTTTACTGAGGGAATGAGTGCAGAAAGAGGGTTCATTGCCTTAGCGGCCATTATATTTGGTGGGGCTCATCCCATTAAAACCGCCTTGGCAGCAGTGATGTTCGGCTTTTTTGATGCATTAGGAAGCAGATTACAAACCGTAGGTATTCCTGCTCAGTTTACCCAAATGATTCCTTATTTAGCAACAGTATTTGCTTTAGTAGTAGTTACCTTGCGTCATATCAGTAAAATTAAGGGGAGGAGAGAAAAAATTGCAAGGAAAGAAAAAGTATGATGTAGTAGTAATGGGTGGGGGAATTGCAGGAACAGAAGCTGCCATCTCTTTAGCAGAAAAAGGTAAAAAAGTGGCCTTAGTTGAAAAAAAATTTTTAGGAGGAACCACTTATTATGATGGGGCTTTGCCGGTAAAAGGCTTACTAGATATTTTTAAAGAAAATCCTTCTTATACAGTAGATGAAGCACTAAAAACATGGGAAGCAAGGCTTCAAATGTTGGATAAAAGAAACGAAGAGAAAGTGGACCTTCAAAATATAACCCTTTATGATGGAGAGGGTACTTTTGTTGATGACCATCACTATCTTTTAGAAAACAACCTACTGGAAGGAGAAACCTTTATCATTGCCACAGGCACAAAGCCCAAAAGCCCTTTTGCGGTAGAAATAGATGAAGAAAAAATTCTTTCTCACCGTTATTTGCGTAAGCTACCTAAAAAACCGGAAGAATTAACTATTTTAGGGGGAAGTGTAGAAGGTTTTGAATTGGCGTTCCTTTTTTCTAAACTAAATTATAAGGTAACTTTGATTGAAAAAGAAGATCAATTACTTTTTGGTAACGATGAAGATTTGGTTAAACCACTTCAAAAAGCCCTTGAAAAATTAGGCTGCAAAATTTTAACCAACCAAGAAGTGATTGGCTTTATTATTAATAAGGATAATAATCAAGAAGTAGAAATACAATTTAAAAATGGTATGGTGATGAAAACCTCTAAAGTTTTGTTGGCCATGGCCAGAGAAACCAATATTCCTAAGGGACTTAAAGAAATAGGGGTAACTGTAGAAACAGGTTTTTTAAAGGTAAATGAATTTTTTCAAACCAATATAGCTCACATTTTTGCCATTGGAGATATAAACGGTATACATGGTATGGCCCATGTGGCACAAGACCAAGGGAAAAAAGTGGCTCTAAATATACTGGGAGAAAAAGTTACATCTTTTGATTATAGTAACATTCCAAGGGCTGTATTTACCCTGCCTGAAATGGCAGGAACAGGGATGCAAGAGATAGACTGTCAAAGGGAGAAAATCCCTTACTACCTTGGAAAAGTGAACTTTCAAAACACCTACCGTGGCTGGGCAATGGGAATAAAGGAAGGTTTTGTAAAAGTTTTGCTTAACCAAGAGGAACAGCTGCTAGGCTTATGGCTTGTAGGTGAAAGAGTTTCAGAAAAAATAGGTTTTTTTCATTATTTGATTACACAGAAAATTACAGCTA
>CAZEIB010000093.1:0-8189 GCA_964511785.1 uncultured Oscillospiraceae bacterium | reverse complement strand
GAAATCACCTATTCAAGTATTTCTACAGATGGTGCACTTGACTTGACAATTCAGCCTTAAAAAAAAGCAAGCTTTTTCCCTCCCTTTCCGTTCTAACCATTACCACTAATTTGCCTGATCCTCTTTGGAACATCTTAGGTGAAAAAGAACATATTACCATTATTCATCGCCCTTATTTCAGTGCTTATTAAGGAGCTTTTGTATGAAAAAAATAACCGCCTTATGTTTAGTGTTGTTACTTTTATGTAGCGGATGGCAGCCCTCTTCTTCAGAAGAAGCAACCGCCTTTGATGGACTAGTGCAACTGGCAGAAACTTCCAGAAAAAAAACCTATGTGTATAACGATTATGCCTTAGGATGGAATCGTTATGTTCTGCGTAACTGGATAGGTGAAAAAGGCGTTAAACCTCCTGATATGGAGGAGGCTTACTCTCAAGAAATATATCAAGGTTTATCTTCTATAAAATGTGATATGGATTTTACCCGCAGCCATTGGGGGGGCTATATTTTTAATAGTGGTTCTCTACAAGCCAAAAGCAGTGAACCCATGATTGCCACAGGAGATAAGTTTTCTGGTGAAAATTTAGCAGGTGCTACTAAACTTGAGTTTTTTGCCAAAGGAAAAGAGGGAGGAGAAAAAGTCGCTTTTTTTTGTGGAGGCATGGGCCATGATGCTTTTGGCGAGAGCCTACCTTTTGCCGATTCCTCCCCTCAAATCACTACCAAAACCATTACTTTAACTACCCAATGGAAACCTTATAGTATTTCTTTAAAAGAAAAAGACATGAGCCATATTTCTTATGGTTTTGCTTGGATTGCTTATCAAGAAAAAAACCCTAACAAAGAACATATCACTTTTTATTTAGATGAAATCGCCTATTTGTTTGATGCTCCTCAAAGCTATCCTCTTCTTTTACCAAGCTATGCCCCCTATCCTACCGATACGGAAGAGTACATTATTAATACTATGGGGTATATCAATGACAACGCTTTAGCTCTTTTGGCTTTTCTTCACCTTGAAAGACCTGATTTAGCCATAGAAATAGCCAATGGCTTGGTATATGCCAGCCTCCATGATCGTTCTTTTAATGATTATAGGTTGCGAAATGCCTATATGTTTGGAAATATTCAAAGTTATCCTGGTTGGAATTCAAATTTAGGTGATTCTTATGCTTTAATTCCCGGGTTTTATCATCATCAAACCATGAAATGGCATGAAGATTTGTATGCAGTTTCTTCAAACTTGGTCACCCAAGCATGGGCAATATTGGCTCTTTCCCATATGGCTGCTTCTTTTCCAAAAGAAAAGCAGTACCAAGTATCTGCCCAACACATAGCGGATTTTGCTTTGACTTACAAGGATTCAATTGCTCCAGGATTTTTTTCCGGCTGGGAAGGTTGGGAAGGAGCTCAAAGTTTAAATACTTACAAAGAAACCAGAGAAAACTTAATGTTGTATGCTGCATTTTCTTCCCTCCTTACTTTAGAAAACCTTTCTGACGAAAAAAAACTTCTTTATACAAATGCTCTAAAGTCCCTAGAAGATTTTTTCCTCTCACAATTTGATTCCACCACAGGGGCTTTTCTCTCTGGCGAAAAACAACCTTCTTTAGAAGCTTGCTACAGTTTATTAGACAATGGTTTAGCCATTCTCCTCCTTCCTGAAAAATTCTCCAAAGAGAAACAGCAGGCTTTAGAGTATATTGAAAAGAATTTATCCGTTGAAGTGAAGGGATTAAAAGGTTTTTGTTATTGTACCTTGGATAAAGAAGGAATTTTTTGGCAAGGCAGTGCCTTAATGGCCTTAGTTTATCAACATTTAGGAGAAAAAGAGAAAGCTGATGTTCTACTTCATCATCTTTCCCTTATCCAAGGGGAAGATGGATTTGTTTCTATTGCCAGCAAAGATTATTTGGCCACCGGCAGGTATAGCTTACACGATAATCGTCCTATATATTTCTTTAATCGTAACCACCTAGGCACCACTGCCCTTGTAGCACTAGCAGAAAATGCTCTTAACCCTTTTTCCCTTTTCAAATAATTGCTATTTTTGTTTTTAATAGCCTCTAACAAAAGCAAAACCATCAAAATCAAAGCCATCAGTTTCTGTACTATTCCCCTTCAAATAGGAATTGCAAAAAAACTACCCCCAGTTGCATTTCTATCCTACAGCTGGGGGTAACATTATGCCAAGAGAATATAAAGGCTAAAAGTAAAAAAACAAGGAAGATACCAACACAAAAAGTATGGTATAGCCTTGTGTATTCCAAATTTCCTGAAATAAAAATTCTTTTTCTATATCATATCATAGTTTTCTTCGAAAAAAAGGCCATCTTTGTCCGGTAAACTTGGATAGGGGCATCCAGCAGCAGGGGCCTATCATTTATAAGGAAAAATTCCCTTGAAAACGGTTATTTAATCAAATTTCTTTTTATTCCTTCATTTTCTAGGCTTTATTTGACCATTTCACCTTAAAATTAATCATAATAGTAGAGATATTCCTCCAAGTTTTCTTGGGTTATTTTTTTATAAGGGAAGCGCACATATTTATTCTTTGTTAAAGGAACATCCTTTGCTAGCTCTGTTCCTGTAGCCAAGGAGTATGATAATTCCAAAAGGCTATAAGCTTGTAATATTGCATTATTTAAAGCGGTGCCCGTCATAGTCCCTTCTTTTATAGCTTCTAGACCCACAGGAGTACCATCTATGCCTAACACCAATGGCCAACGGGAAACCTTGGCTTTTTTAAGTGCAGCAATTGCGCCAATAGCCATATCATCATTATTGGCAAAAACCACTTCAATGTTTTCACCGTGTTCTGAAAGCCATTGGGCCATTTTACTCTCCCCTTGGCTTTTGCTCCAATTGGCTATCTCATCACCCAGCCGTTCCACTTTATATCCCGCCTCCACCACTGTCCGTACGGAGTATTCCGTCCTCACTACTGCATCTTGATGACCTGCTTCCCCTTCCAGCATTACATACTGTAAAATTCCGTCTCCATTTACATCTACTTTCCCCATGTCTTTTTTGCAGTTCTCTATGAGTATTTCTCCTTGTATTCTGCCGGAATCCAAAGCTTCTGCCCCAACATAATAAAGTTTTTCCCAACGTTCAAGATCTTCCTCCACCAATTCTCTGTTAAAAAATACCACGGGAATATTTGCCGCCTCCGCTTTATCAATAATCACAGCAGCATCTGTTCTATCTACCAGGTTAATACAAATTACATCACACTTATTGCGAATAAAGCCTTCAACCTGCATGTTTTGGTTAACTTGACTGCCATCTGCACTTTCCTTAAGAACTGTAATTACTACACCCTCCTCTTCCTCTTTTTCTCTTAAAAAACGATTAAATTGCTCCGTTAAAAGAGAAACGAAGGTGTCGTATTGATCATATACACTAAGGCCTATTTTTATTGTTTTTGGCAAATCTTTTTTGCTATTGTTAGCACAACCTCCAAGGCAAACACATAAACAAAGAGAAAGTAAGGTCATCAATCCTTTTTTATACATATACGATTCTTCCTTTCTGTCTGATTGTTAAAGGATTCTTTAATAAAATGGAAATATAATTCTTTCGTTTTCCTGTTGATATAACTCCTCTTGCGTTACACAAATAACCTGTATTTCTTCGGGAAGGGAAGAAGGTTTTTTCCCTAATTTTTCCGCCATTTGAACTACACTTAAATACCCTGCATCAAATTCATTAACAAAGCAAAGGCCTTGAATAACCCCTTTGTCTAAGGCATGGATTACTTTTTCACTATTACCTACCCCATATAGCTTTATATCCCTTGGTATACTTTCCTTAGCAACCAAGGCCGCTTCCATCGTTTCATTGTCTAGTACAACCAATACATCATAGGTGTTTTTTTCTAACAACGAAACCAAGGCACTTGTCTCCATTCCTTCCTTTCCGACCAAAGAATGGGTTGTTGTATCAATATTTCTTTGATTCAGCGTAGCCGTTAAAGCTACAAATATTTGCTTTACACTATCTCTATTCATATAATTTTCTATTACCAGTACCTTTTCTCCCTCGTTTACCGCTATCCTTTGCCCAACTTCCTGCCCTAAAACTTCATAATCCGGTTGGATACAAGGTAGCCCCCTAACACCATTTAATACTGGAACAATGACCGTCTTGTTCATTATTTTTTCAAGATACGGTTGCAACTGCTCACTGTTTTCACAAGCTACAATTACCCCTTGGGCCCCATTGCCAATTTCTCTTTCAATTAAATGAATTTGTCCTTCATAATCTGCTTTTTTCTCGGAAACGTAAATCATTGGTTTGGCATAACCAACATCATTACAAGCTTGGCGTACTCCTTGATCAAAGGCGGTCCACCGCTGGGGATTGCCTCCATAAAGAATCACGGAAAAAGAAGGGGGTGTTTCAGGGGATTCTTCCCAAAAGATTTGTTTTCCTGCAAGTATCAATAACACCAAACAGGCAAAAGTAACAATCCAAGTAACGGGTCGTTTAAACAGCTGTTTTATGATAACCCCTCCTTTCCTTCTTGAGATACTTCATTCATTTTTAATGCAGGTAAATGAATACGCGCTATTGTCCCAACATCCAGCTCACTTTCTATCTCCAGGCCATAGGCAGCACCATAATAAAGTTTAATCCGTTGGTCCACATTACGCAAACCAATTCCCGATCCTTTTTTCCCTGCAACGGGTAACTCGTCTCCTTGTAATAAACTATTTACTTTTTCCTGGGTTATTCCAAGGCCGTTATCGATAATTTCAATATAAACATCCTGATGCTGTTTGTAGCCACGTATGCATAATTCACCATCTCCATCCATAGGCTCCATAGCATGGTAAATCGCATTTTCCAATAGGGGCTGTATAATCAGTTTAATGGTAGAATACTCTTCAATTTCTGGATCTATTTCTTCTAGAACCACAAAATTGTTTTTATAACGAACTTTCTGAATTTGTAAATAGTAGGCTGCGTGACGAAGCTCTGTACCTATAGTAATAATGTTCTTGCCTTTGCTAAGAGAAATGCGAAATAAATTTGCCAAAGCCGTTACCATAGGTATGGCTTCAGCATGTTTTTCACTTTCTATCATCCAAACAATGGAGTCTAAGGTATTATATAAAAAATGAGGATTGATTTGCGCTTGTAATGCATTAAACTCACTTTTTCTTTTCTGTTCTTGTTCTTTTAAAATATCATCCATCAAACCACGCATTTGCTCAACAGCACTTTTGATGGTAATACCAAGGCGCTGTATTTCATAAGGTCCACCCACATGAATGTCTAAATCCAGCTGTCCTTGTTCCAAATCCTTTACAGATTCTTCCAGTTTTTTAATTGGGTTTGCTACTCGTGAAGAGACAAAACTGTTGGCTACTACTAAAAAAACAACAGCTAGCCCAATAATGAAAAAGGCCAAAGTTCTCATTTGTCCAAAGCTAACAGTAAACTCTGAGTTTGGAATTACGCTAATCACTTTCCAGCCGGTATACCCTACTGTTTTTACAACTACTTGCCTTTTTACACCTTCAAAAACTTCCTCATATTTTCCATCAGCATATTTTGCAGCTAAGGTATTATTTTCATTGTATAAACCGGAATAAATCAATTTTTGATGAGGATGGTAAATCAGTTCTCCAGAGGAATCTACCAAATAGATATACCCGGCATTGTCGCTGGTCATCTGGGTAAAAATTTGTTCAATACCGCTGTAGCTCATATCTACTAGCAAAACTCCTCTTTCAGGAATACCGCCATAGTTTAGCTCCACCATTTGACTTAAGGAAATTACCCAACGGTATCGATTCGCATCCTCAAAAATATTTTGAACATGGGGCAAAGAAAATTGGGGGTTTTCTATAATATCATTGGCTCGTATAAACCATTCCTGTTTTGTTATGTCAATGTCTTTTTTGATGGTAGAGATGGGAGCTGCACCTATTACTTCCCCGTTTTCTCTAAAACAGGCAATGCTGATTAAAGAATCTTTGACCTCATACAACAAGGCCAGTTCTTTATTCAGGTTGTTTTTTTCTAAATCTGTTTTTTTAATAACACTGTAATACATGGTATTTGAGATGCGTTTCATATTTTGCGTATAGCTGTATACATTCAAGGAGATCTGGTTAACCAATTGTTGATTTTCCTGTATTAAGGTGTTTTTCAGGCTTTTTGTGCTTTGGGTATATAAAAGCGAGCCCATGGTCACCATGCACCCTATTGCTACCAAAGTAAAGGAGATGGATATCATGAACTGTATGCTTTTACGATGGATGTATTTTCGTCCTTTGTTAAATAGCGCCTTGAGCCTTTTCATATGCTTTATCTCTATTCAATCGATATTTAGAAGGGGATACCCCATATTCTTTTTTAAACACATAACTAAAATAGTTTGGATCAGCATAACCTACTTTTTCGGCAATAATATAGGATTTTTCATCGGTATTGTGTAAATATTCCAATGCCTTCTCCAACCTTAGTTTCGTAAGATAAGAAACAAAATTCAAGCCTCTCTCCTTCTTAAACAAGGTAGAAAAATACGCAGGGCTAACATTAAGTTCGTTGCTCAGCACCTCTACAGAAAGCTCCCCATTTTGAAAATGTTCTCCTAAATATTCCTCGGCACGATCTACCAATTGTTTGGTAGTCGTTTTTCGTTCATGACGTATAAGGCGACGTAAGTTGTCACCATAATCTAACAACCATTCCCCCATAGCTTGAAGATTGGCAAAAGATTGTCCTCCTTTTTCCAGTAAAGGCATTTGGATAAAAGGTTGTTGCTCATCTAAACGGTATGTTCTAATCAATTTCAGTAGTTCTGCCGAAATTTCCAGCAAAAACACTTGATATTGAGGGAGGGTGATTTTAGTTTTTGTAAAATATGCCACTAATTTTTCTATGGCCATCTGTAAATCTTCTTTGGTTCCAATTTTAATTTGTCTTATTATTTCTTCCCTAAAGGGCAAGTCCTTTGCAGCTGTATCAAAAGCCCCGGGTTCAATGTCTCCAATATAAATACATTGTTCCGGTCCTACCAACACCTGATATTCCAAAGCATTTATCGCCTCATTATAAGAGCTGGAAATTTTATCCTGCTCCTGATACGTATGCCCTAAGCCAACAAATAGACGCAAGCCCAATAGGCGCCGTGCCGGCAAGAAAAGTTGATTTAGTTTTCCGGCAACTTGCCTAACTCCTGTCTTTTCTGGCAACAAAAACAGCAGACCAATATGATCAAGTTGAGGAATTGTTAAGCAATTTAAAGAATGATTCAATTGCTCTTTAATTAGCTGTTGTAAAGAAAAACTTAATAAAGAACCACCATCTTCTACGTTGGTGCTTGGTGGCATTATTTCCTCATAACGGACAACCGCCACACCATACTGGGTGGCGGTAAGATTCATTTGATATTCGCGGGTTTTTTGGCGGATAAATTCCGGCGCTAAACGCCCAGACAAAAGACCGGAGAGTAACTGTTGACGCATTAGTGGCAGGCTTTCTTCATAAAAATGTTTTAATCGCTGTATATCGTTTCTTTGGGCAATTTCTTCATCTAACAAGGCTTTCAACCGCAAAAACACCCGTGCCAATTCCTCGGCATCGATAGGCTTTAATATATATTCCTCTACTTCAAGGCGAATGGCTTCTTTGGCATAATCAAATTCATCAAACCCTGATAAAATAGCCACTTTTACATAAGGAAGCATTTCTTTTGCCCGCCGACTGAAGGTCAAACCATCCATAAAAGGCATTTTTATATCTGTCATAATCACATCAGGTTTGAGTTGCTCAGAAAGTTCTAATCCTTCCTCTCCATTAGCCGCCTGCCCTACCACTTGAAAGCCTAAAGCATTCCAATCTAATTTACGCGCAATGGCATCTCGAACTTCTACCTCATCATCTACCAATAACACTTTATAATAAGACATATTACTCCTGCTTTATCAATATTTTGTATTATTTCTTTTAACTATGACTTAGTATACTATTTTTTGTTGTATTTTGAAAGGTCTATTGCTACGGCTACAGCTATAATAACCCCTTTGATTACCTGTTGCCACATGGGTGATACATTAATAAATTGTAAGCCATATTGAATAACCGTAAACACCAGTACCCCGGTAATAATGCCGCTTACTTTGCCTACGCCGCCGTTTAGTGAAACCCCTCCTACCACGCAGGCTGCTATC